>CAMJXZ010000235.1 GCA_946409855.1 uncultured Clostridia bacterium
GGATTTCGGACAGGCGGTAGGCCTGCTTGCCGAAATCGGTGTCCTCCTGATTGTCGTACAGTTCGTTGTAGCGGGCGACGGTTTTGAGGAAGGTTTCCTTCGCCTCGCCGGCAAAGCCCATCTTGTCCGCCAGCTCTTCGATGGTATCGGCCTTGAAAGCGTTGCCCTTTTCCACCTGCTGGTCGAACATCTGCAGCATCCGCTGGGGATTGGAACGGGTCTGCGCGGAGCAGCCCAGGGTGTGGAAGCGCTGTACGTCGTCCGGCATGCCGGCGTCGAAAATCGAAGCGTACACATGGCCGGGCTGATTGTAGGCGGCGTACGGCATCATGTCATACGTGCCGCTTTCGTCCGTAAAGCGGCGGCCGTCCCGGTTCACCTTGAGGAAGGGCTGGGAGCCCAGGTTGAACTGGCCTTCGGTGGCGGGGAACACCTTGTCGCCGGCAGCGGTCACTTTGTAGCCCGCGTCGATGCTGGGCGCGACGATGCCGCGGTCAAACAGCATGGGAGCAGCTTCAGCCTGCATGGCGGCGCCGATCCACTTGGCGGCCTTGATGCCGTCGCCGGTGTCGGAAGGCCAGGCCACGTTGGAGGTGGTGACAGCGGTACCCAGGGGATCCAGCTGTTCCATCATGGCCGGGTTGCAGGGATAGCCGCCGGTCGCCAGCAGCACGCCTTTCCCGGCGTTGATCCTGATATACCTGCCTTCGCTTTCCGCGATGACGCCGGTCACTTTCCCGGCATCGTCCTGCTCCAGCTTCACCAGGGCGGTGTTGAACAGGATCTTCCGGCCCGCTTCCTCAATCATCCGCTGGAACATGTCGTTGCGGTCGATTTCGCGGCTCCAGGTATGCTCGCAGACGGGGAAGAAGAAGCCGGATTCCTCGGCGTGGGGCCAGATCGCCTCATCCCCTACGGTGACGGTCAGTTTGGCGTCCGGCGCGTATTTGGCATAGCCGTCCTTGACGAACTTGTGCATGGCGGCGGACTCGCTGATCCAGGTGTTGAACGCGGTCATGTTGGTCTTGCCGGAAGCGTAGCGCTTGAGCTCCCTGCGCAGGGCGGCCCGGTCGGTGGGTTTTTCTCCGGCGGCCAGGATGTCTTCGGTATCGATCGCGCCGTACCAGTGACGGGTGCGGGCGTGAGCGGTTCCCTTCTCGATCACCAGCACGTCGTACCCCTTCACCGCGGCGTACGCCGCGCCGGCCATACCGCCGTTGCCCGCGCCGACCACCAGGAAGTCGGTGCTCAGGGTATCGGCGATGTCGCTCTCGGCTACTTCGGGCGCTTCGCCCAGCCAGTCAGCCGTCTTGGCTTCTTCCGCGCCGGACTCGATCACTTCCACCGGGATCTCGCCCCGGGCCTGCTGCACGCATTTGTAGGCGGCCTTTTCGACGGCGCTGCGGGTCAGGGTCGCGCCCGTCTTGGCGTCCAGGGTAATGGGGCCGTCGATCATGCTGTCCTGCAGATCCCTGAGCAGGGCGGCCAGGCGTTCGCCCTCTTCCAGGCCGATGCCGGCGGTTTCGCCGGAGGTATCTACCACCACGTCGGTGATGGCGGTTTCGGAGAAGGTCATGGTCACTTTGACGCTGCTCATGGCGCCCTTCTCAACGGCGCTGTAGGTACCGGGGGTGTAGAGCTTCCTGGTCTCGGCCATGGCGCCCAGGCCGGTGATGCCCAGCGCGCCGGCGGCGGCGACGGCGGCCGTGCCGGCCAGCGTGCCTTTCAGAAATTGACGGCGGGATACTTCTTTCATGAAAATCTCCTCCTTAGGTGAACAGCGCATGCTGTTTTATGTCCCTCTGATTATAAAGGCCGGAGTAACCCACAGGTCAACATCGTTTTTCAGGGCCGGGCCGGCCGGGTGTTTCCCGCCGGCCGCATTTGTGATATAATGCACCGTGTGATCTGCGGGACGCAAAACAGCCTTTCAGCCGGCCGAAGAGACCGGCCGCGGAAGGCATTCACCTTTCAACGGACCGCCGCGGGGCGGAGAAAGCAGGCCGAACCATGCCGGAAAACCAGAAAACCAGACATTACCGCATCGGTACTTACGCCCAAAACATGGGTGTTACCCCCGACTTGCTCAAGCACTATGAAAAAATGGGCCTCCTTCACGCGCGGACATCTGAAAACGGGTACCGCTATTATCCTTTTTCCGAATCGGTCCCGCTGCTGGAATGCTTCTCCCTGCGCAATTACGAAATGCCGCTGCAGCAGATGCACGACCTGCTCTATCAGGGGACCCTTCAGGATCTCCATGAAGCGCTGGGTGAACGGGCGCGGGCCCTCAGGCGCCGGATGCTGCGGGATCAGACGGTTCTGCGCGAGTACCAGGCCTTCGACAGGTGGATGAAGCGCATGGAAGGCCGCACCCTGTATATGCTGATGGAAGAGCGGGAAGACGTTTATTTCCTTCCCCACAGCAAAGGCCGCGATTTTCTGGAGGACAGCCGCATCCGGGACCTCCTGCCCCGATGGATCGAATGGATGCCGGCGGTCAAGTCCTGCCGGATCATCACCTACCGGGAAAACGAAGACTGTCTGGCGGACTCCTATTGGGGACTGGCCGTTCCGGTATCGGCAGCGGAGGAATGCGGAATCCCCGTCAACAGCATCGTGGAGCGCCTGCCCGGCGGCCGCCAGCTGATCTGCCACTACCGCCTGAGCCTCAGCGGGCAGGTCAGCAGCACCGTCTGGCTCCGGGTGCAGGAGGAACTGGCCAAGGCTTCCCTCAGGCCTTCCGGCCCGGTCCGGCAGACCGTGCTCGCGTCCCTGTTCGCCCCGGACAGCCGGACCGTCTGCGGCCATTACGCCGTCCCGCTGGAAGGATAAACGATTTGGCCCGCGGGAAAGGCCGGATCAAGAAGCCCGCGCCGGATTGTCTACCCCCGGTAGACACGTTCCCCTCCGGACCGGTTATCATCATACGCGAAACCAGCAAAGGAGGTTGAACGTATGAGCACATTTATGATGGAACAGCACACCTGGACATGCCAGAGCCCCAGGCTTGAAAAGGCTCTGACCCGCGGCGCTTCGGAGCGCAATGACGCCGCCTTTCAGGCGCTGGTCGCCTGCCTGGTGCTGGACGCGGCGCGGGGCGTCACCCTGTACAGCCCCTCGTACCCTATGGAAGAAGTCCCCATGCAGTTCAGGGTCAGGAATTGCCCGGCCATGGTCCTGTATCTGGACGAAACGGCGGCGGGCAAATGCGGCCATCTCTGCAACACGACCGACGATCACAGGTATTTCCTGACGATGGAGCGGGCCGTGCCGGTCCCCCTGGGGGACGCGCTGACCGGGCTGCGGAACGCGGGCGGCGCGCTGGCGCTGAACCTGGGCCTGAAAAACACCGTTGTGCTGCCGCCGCAGGTGGTGGATACCATCCAACATCTGTACCAGTACCGCAGCGCCGGCTGGAAATTCCCCGCCGGTTCCGCCTGGAACGAATGGGCGGGCATCGTGGACCGCTTCGCCCAATCGCCGGACGCCGCCCGGACCGCGCCTGAAACGCGCGAGGCCGGAAAGGAAGAAGTGACCGTTCCCATCGGCAATATTCGCCGGGACGGGAAGCGGAGCGTCTTTTGCCTGGAGTGAATCCGCCGGAACGGCGCAGACCATGTCCCAAAACCATCATACCCCCGCTTTCCGCCGGATCATCCGGCCGGAACGCGGGGGTTTTGTCCGTCGGGTCTCCCGGCCCGGCCCGTCCATCGTGCCGGACGGAAGCGGCGATACCGCCTTATCAAATTTTTTTCGTCTGCGCTGCCAGGCGTGTTTCCCGCTGCGTATCAATGGATGGTCGCCTGTCGGGCCGGTGAAAGCCGCGGAAGCATTCCTCCGGGTGTGTTCCGTGAAGAAAATCACACAGGAGATTGCCGCCGGCCATGAGGTGTGATACAATGGGGCGGCACCGGCTGGAAAATGTTTCCCGCGCGATGAATAGGATGATGATATATTTTTATAATATATTTTCATGAAAATATTTAGGAGGAAAAACAAAATGGCTGACATGAAAAAGAAACTGACCCAGGAAGATCTGGAAAAGGTAGTCGGCGGCGCGAATCTGGAGTTCGTAACCCGTCCCGTGGACGATCCGGAAGAGGATGACGGGAGCACATTCCTGGTGGATGTTTATCTGGACGGCGTTTTCCAGGAAACCTCGGTATATCACGATCAGGAAGAGCTCAGGCATTACCAGTACTGCTGGTACTGCAAGGTGAACGGCATCGACGATTGATTCTTCCGGACGTTCTGTGCTGCCGATGGGATGCGCCTGATCAGGCACATCCCTAAAGCGGCGAACGGCAGATCATCCCGTATTTTCAAAAACAAAGGAAGAAAAACAAAATGGCTGACATGAGAAAGAAACTGACCCCGGAAGAACTGGAACAGGTAGTCGGCGGCGCGAAGCTGGAACTCAAAACCCGCCCCCTGGATGATCCGGAACCCGGTTCCCTGGGCGGCTGGGTAGATGTTTATGTGGACGGCGTGCTCCGGGAAACCGTCCGATATCACGACGAAAAAGAAATCGACGGGCTCCGGGACGCCTGGCTGCTCGCCCTGTCCGGCGGCAAAAGGTAATCATCAAGCCGGTTTTCTTTCAGTCCGCGCGGGCGGCGGACAGTGTGTGATGAACGATCAGCACACTGTCCGCCGCTTTTTAATGATTCCATACGGTTCATTGCCCTGTTACTTTGGGCTCAGAATCCCTATGAATTACTTGAATATTTTATTAAGGGATTTCAGGATTTCCCTGCCGGTATTATGACTTTGATGATAGCTATCGTGCTGCCCATCGTCCCAATCACGTGTCCAGTCTTGCTCTATATGTATTCCAGATTTATCACTTTTGAAAGTATATGTATCAGTTTCTTCAACTCTGTATGTATCTTCTGAATCGAAGGAACGATACGATTTTCGATATGTGCGGGATTTTCCATTATAAGCATCTCGGTTTTCAACCAAAGAATGAAGCTTTTCTACTTCTTGATCTTTATAACGCCCATTCCCCAAATCAATAAATTTGCTGATTTCTGCTTTCAGGCTATTTTTTTTGTTGCGATCCATGGTGTTGTCTCCTTTCAATATTGAGTAGTATGGGTTCATGTGATAACCGTATTATAATGATCAATCTATTGTTCTTGACATGATTTTTTTATTTGCTACATATCCACATAAAAGGACAACCACATCATCAATTGGTCCAGGCATAGCATCAATTGGCGAGATCACATACGCAATTACCAGTACGGACAGTAAAACTTTCATCCAGTTATCCATGTGTTTCCCTCCTAAATGAATCCCTTTTTTGACTGGGATTTCTTTTATGATTTAAGTATAACTCTTTATGAATAACCTTTACATAACAGCCAGTGAGGAATAAGTGTATGTATTTTCACACTCTCTGCAGATTATTCGGTATTCTTCGTTTTGCCAGTGTTCCTTCTTTCTTTATCAGTAATTATTCTTGTTTTTTCTTCAATTTTCATGCCAA
>CAMJXZ010000236.1 GCA_946409855.1 uncultured Clostridia bacterium
CTTCCCCGCTGGGGGTCCGCGGCGCCCGGAAAACAGCACAGTGTGCTGTTTTCAGCGAGAACGGGACGGCAGACCAAAAGCCTTCCCCCATGGGGGTCCGCAGCGCCCGGAAAACAGGCCAGTGGCCTGTTTTCAGCGAGGACGGGCCGGCAGGCCCCGGTGGTGTCGCGCCGAAGGCGTGACGGATGAGGTTTTCCCCTGAATCCGCCGGCCCTGTCTTCAGTGAAGACAGGCCCCTGGCCTGCTGACCGAGCCTTCAGGCCCACCCCAAACCGCCCCGGAAAATATGGTTTTTCCGGCATTGACGATTGTACTTTTAAGAGGAAACGGATGATTATCATTTACGTACTGCTGGCGCTGCTCATGCTGGGCATCCTGATCACCGTGCATGAGTGGGGCCATTTCATGGCGGCCCGGCTGACCGGGATTCCCGTAAGGGAGTTTTCCATCG
Organism: uncultured Clostridia bacterium; assembly: GCA_946409855.1. Lineage (GTDB taxonomy): Bacteria > Bacillota > Clostridia > Christensenellales > Aristaeellaceae > UBA4246. The sequence continues at coordinate 452 of CAMJXZ010000236.1, forward strand.
GCTTTGGGCCGCTGATCAAAACCTGGAAGAGCAAAAAGCACGAGACGGTCTTTTCCGTCCGCGCGATCCCCGCGGGCGGCTACTGCGCCTTTTACGGGGAGAACAGCCCGGACGAAAAGGAGGACGAGGATCCCCGCGCGATGCGGCGGTTCCCGGTGTGGCGCCGGCTGATCACCGTGCTCATGGGGCCGGTGATGAATTTCGTGCTGGCCTTCGTGGTCGCCTTCGGCTTTTACTGGTTCTCCGGCATCCAGCAGGTGGAGTACGGCTACGTGGAGATCACGGGCGTCACCGCCGGCTCCCCGGCGGACGCGGCGGGCCTGCAGGCCGGCGATCAGATCCTGTCCGTGAACGGGCAGGACGCCGGCGGCGTGAGCACCGACGGCTCCACCTATCGTATGATCGAGCTGACCAACGAATACAAAGAAGGGGACCCGCCCCTGACCATCCGGGTCCGTCGGGGGGAAGAGGAGCGGACCTGCGAGGTCGCCCCGCTCTATTCGGAGAAGGAAGGCCGGATGCTGATGGGCATCGGCATCCAGGGGACCATTCTGTCCGAGCAGGTGATCCGGCTGACGCTGCCCCAGGCCGCGGGCTACGCCTTTGACCTGTGCGTGCGCGAGGGCAAGGCCATCGTGGAGGCGCTGTACAACCTGGTCTGCACCGGGGAAAACCTGGACCAGATGTCGGGCACCGTCGGCGTGATCAAGATCGTGGCGGAGACCACCCGGGATTACCAGCTGGAGGGCTGGCTGTCCCTGCTGATCATGATCTCGGTCAACCTGGGGCTGGTCAATCTCCTGCCCATCCCCGGGCTGGACGGCAGCCAGGTGATCCTGCTCCTGATCGAGGCGGTCCGCAGGAAGCCCCTGCCCCGCAAGGTGGAAAGCTACATCACCATGACGGGCTTCGTGCTGCTGATCCTTCTGTTTATTGTGCTGACGTTCCATGATATCTCCAATATGATCCGGGGGGCCTGAATGAAAAAAGCGGTTTTTGCGGGCTCGCTTCAAATCGGCGGCGGCGCGCCGGTTTCCGTCCAGTCCATGACCAATACCCGCACCGAGGACGCGGAAGCGACCTTATCGCAGATCCGGCGGCTGGCCGACGCCGGCGCCCAGCTGGTGCGGGTGTCGGTGTACAATGAGGACTGCGTCCGGGCCGTGCGGACCCTGGTGGACCAGAGTCCCGTGCCCCTGTGCGCGGACATCCATTTTGATCACCGCCTGGCCGTCGGGGCGCTGGAAAACGGCATCCACAAGCTGCGGATCAACCCCGGCAACATCGGCGGGGAGGAAAAGGTCCGTCTGGTGGCGGACTGCCTCAAGCGCCACCATGTGCCCGTCCGCATCGGGGTCAACGCCGGGTCGCTGGAAAAGGATATTCTGAGAAGGTACGGCGGCCCCACCCCGGAGGCCCTGTGCGAAAGCGCCCTTTCCCACGCAAGGCTCCTGGAAAAGAACGGGTTTGACGACCTGGTGATCTCCCTCAAGTGCAGCGACGTGCGCACCTGCGTGGCGGCCTGCCAAATGCTGGACAGAATGTGCGTCTACCCCCAGCACATCGGCATGACGGAGGCCGGCCTGCCCGGCCGCGGCACCGTCAAGTCCGCCATCGGGATCGGGGCGCTGCTGCTTGCCGGCATCGGCGATACCGTCCGCGTCTCTCTGACGGGGGACCCGGTGAACGAGGTATACGCCGCCCTGGATATCCTCAAAGCGCTCAACCTCCGGGGCGGGATCCGCTTTACCTCCTGCCCGACCTGCGGCCGGACCAGGATCGATGTGGAAAAGATCGCCCGGCGGCTGGAACAGGAGTTCGGGCATCTGGACCGGGATCTTTCCGTGGCCGTCATGGGCTGCGTGGTCAACGGCCCCGGGGAAGCCCGGGACAAGGACATCGCCCTGTGCGGCGGCGACGGGGTCGGCGCCCTGTACCGCAAAGGGGTGTTCGTGCGCAGGCTTCAGGGCGACCTGGAAGAAGAAATGATCAGGGCAGTAAGGGAAGAACTGACACATGACCAAGACGGAAGTACTGGAACAGATTGTCCGCAGAGCCCCCAGGCTCCGGGACCGTCTGACGCTTGACAGGATTTATTTCAGCCGCGCGGACAACCACGCGGTTTTCAGCTTTGAATCCCTGGAACTGATCGGTCAGGAGGAGTTCCGGCTGATCAAGGACGTGCTGTTCGGCTGTTTTCCGGATATGCGGGTATCCGTCCGCGTAGCCTCCCCGGCGCTGGGCGAGGCTTTTTTGCGTGACCCGGCCCCCTATCAGGAACCGGTGCTGGATTTCCTGTGCCGGCGTTACCCGAACGCCTCCGCCTGGCGCAGGTATCTGCAGCTGGCCAGCCGCGGCGGCCATATCGACCTGGAGACGCCGGACACCTTTTCCGCCGGGTTCTTAAGCCGGGGTGAGATCAAGAAGGACATCGCCCAGGCGATACGGGACATTTTCCGGGTGGACGCCGAAGTGACGGTCAGCGTCCGCGGGGACGCGGAAACGCTGCTGGCCCGGGAGAGGGAGGAGCGCGCCAAGGAAGACCTGCTCCTGAGCGCCCCAACCCCGCAGGCGCCCGAAAAGCCCGGGAAGGAACAGAAGCGCGCCCTGCAGATCCGCGGCCGGGAAATCGCCACCGAGCCCATGCCCATCGTGGACATCACTGAGGAAAGCGGCCGCGTCACCATCCGGGGCAAGGTGCTGAACATCGAGACCCGGGAATCCCGGGACGGGCGGATGATGATCCTCAACTTCGCGGTGACGGACCTGACCAGCTCGATCCGCTGCATCGCGTTCCTGCGCTACCGGGCGGGAGACCGCCGGGGCGCGCCCCAGGACGAGGACAACCCCATCGCCCCGGAGGAAAAGGAAGAGGCCCGGAACATCGCTGCCCAGATCACGCCGGGCATGGGCATCCTGGTGCGGGGCAAGGCCCAGTACGACAATTTCCACAAGGAAATCACCGTCATGGCCGACGACATCTCCCACGCGGACCTGCCCCAGCGGATGGACACGGCGGAGGAAAAGCGGGTGGAGCTGCACCTGCACACCAACATGAGCACCATGGACGCCATTTCCCCGGTGCAGGAGCTCATGAAGCGCGCCGCCAAATGGGGCCACAAGGCCATTGCGGTGACGGACCACGGGGTGGTCCAGTCCTATCCGGACGCCTTCGTCGCCGCCAAGAAAAACAACATCAAGCTGATCCCCGGGGTGGAGGCCTACCTGACGGACGACGCGGACATCGTGGAGAACCCGGACGACACCGACGTGGACGACACGATCGTCGTGCTGGACTTTGAGACCACGGGCCTGAACACCCGGAAGGACCGCATGATCGAGTTCGGCGGGGTCAAGCTGTCCCACGGGCAGATCGTGGATTCGCTGGACATCCTGATCGATCCTGGCTTCCCGCTTCCTGCCGTGATCACGGAAGTGACGCACATCACCGACCAGATGCTGGCCGGCCAGCCCACCGCCAAAGAGGCGCTGCCGCGCATCATGAAGTTCATCGGCGATCATCCCATCGCCGCCCACAACGCCGGGTTCGACAGCGCCATCCTGATGAACGAGCTCAAACGCCAGGGGCAGACGCATGCCTGCCCCATCCTGGACACCCTGGCCATGGCCCGCAAGCTCTATCCGGGCCTGAACAACCACCGCCTGGGCACGGTCTGCAAGAAGCTGGGGGTCTCCCTGAAGGACGCCCACCGGGCGGTCAACGACGCCACCGCCACGGCCCAGGCGCTGAGCCGCATGCTGGACGAGGCCAAGAAAAAGGGCGCCCGCACCCTGCGGGACCTGAACGACATTTCCCACGAGGCTATCCTGGGGGCCGCCACCCACATCGTGCTGCTGGCCGCCACCCAGAAGGGCGTGGAGAACATCAACCATATCGTCTCCGAATCCCACCTGAATTACTTCAAGCGCCGCCCCCATGTCCCCCGGGCGCTTCTGCAGAAATACCGGGAAGGCCTCATCGTGGGCTCCGCCTGCATCGAAGGGGAGCTGATGAAGGCCGTTTCCGAGGGGATGAGCGACGAAAGGCTCAAAAAGATTGCCCGGTTCTACGATTACCTGGAGATCCAGCCCATCGCCAACAACGCCTTCATGATCCGGGAAGGCCGGGCGGAGGACGAGGAGACCCTGCGGGACTGGAACCGCAAGGTGGTCTGGCTGGGCGAAAAGCTGGGCATCCCGGTCTGCGCCACCGGGGACGTGCATTTCATGGACCCGGAGGACGCCATCTTCCGCACCATCATCCAGAACGCCCAGGGCTTCAAGGACTGCGACACCCAGCCGCCCCTGTACCTGAAGACCACCGACGAGATGCTGGAGGAGTTTTCCTACCTGGGCAAAGAAAAGGCCCGGGAGGTTGTCATCACCAACCCCAACCGCATCGCGGACAAAGTGGAACAGCTGTTCTGGCACATCCCGCACCCGGAGGGGAAGGAGACCTTCTCCCCCTTCTGGGAGGACGCCGCCAGGGACATCGAGACCATGAGCTGGAAGACGGCCCACGAGATGTACGGGGACGAGCTGCCGGACATCATCGACAAGCGGCTCAAAAAAGAGCTGAACTCCATCATCGGCTACGGCTATGCCACCCTGTATTCCATCGCCAACAAGCTGGTGCAGAAGTCCCTCCGGGACGGCTACCTGGTGGGCAGCCGGGGCAGCGTCGGCTCCTCCTTTGTCGCCTGCATGAGCGGCATCACCGAGGTCAACGCCCTGCCGCCCCACTACCGCTGCGCCAAGTGCCGCAAGGGGTACTTCGATATCCCCAAGGGGTACACCGTGGGGGTCGACCTGCCGGACAAGAACTGCCCGGTGTGCGGGGAGCCCATGCGCAAGGAGGGCTTCGACATTCCCTTCGAGGTGTTCCTTGGGTTCAAGGGGGACAAGGTGCCGGACATCGACCTGAATTTTTCCGGCGAGTACCAGCCCCGGGCCCACGCCTACATCGAAGAGCTGTTCGGCAAGGGGTCCGTTTTCCGCGCCGGCACCATCGGCACCCTGGCGGAGAAAACGGCCTACGGCT
>CAMJXZ010000237.1 GCA_946409855.1 uncultured Clostridia bacterium
GGACGCCTGATATTGCGGGACAATGAAAAAAGATGTCCAAACAAAGCTGATCAGCACGCCGATCAGCGCGCAGGCAACAATGATATACCATTTATCAATCAGCCGCAGAAACAGTTCGCCAAGGTCGATTTCCAGTTCCCCTTCGCGCTGCTGCTGCCGGGCGGCCGTTGACACCATGACCGTACTGGTCTGCTGCCCCGCGTTCAATTCGGACATATCCTTATCGTTCTCCTTCCATCGATCAAGAAAACCTGACATAAAGGACCGGGGGTCTCTACCTTAAGCAGAAGGCCCCCGGTAATTTAAGGTGAAATTACTTGGTCAGCACAGCCACCACAGAAGGATTGGCCTGCGCATCCTGCAGCTGTTCAGGGGTGAAAGCAACGGTCAGAACGTCGTCTTCCACGGAAACCACTTCGACAGCTTCCCAGGTCACATTGCCGTCCACAACGATGCCCAGCTGGACATTGGCTTCCTGAGCGGCGAGCAGGCCCGGAACGAACAGGCGGACAAAGACCTTGTCAACCAGTTCATCAGCGCCGGAAACGATCAGTTCGCCAAGAGCCGCGACCGCAAATTCATCGGCGTTTTCAACCTTGCTGAAAGCTTCGCTCATGCCAACGGTCTCGATGGCGCTGGCAATCTGCTGGCACAGAAGGGTATCGGGATCAATGCGGAGCACGAGGCCTTCCGCTTCGTAATCCAGAACTTTGAAATCGTTGTCGGGAGACGAAGCCAGAGCAGCCACAGAGAACAGCATCACAACAGACAGTACCAGAGCAAATACCTTTTTCATGGGAAACCTCTCCTTTTGCCTTGACAGGCGTTTATTTTGCATCTGTATGAAGCCTTGAAACCCTTCGTGGTCGCCCATGTCAGGTTTCAAAGCGACCACCGACAGCACCTGCCAGATCAGTGACTGAGCTGTCTCGTCGTGCCGGCCGGAACGTTTGGTTTCGGCGTAACACAACAGCTGCTTCATACGAAACAACACCGTTATATTAGCACACAATTCAGAAGTTTTCAAGTCCTTTTGTGTGATTTTTCGATGTTTTTGCCCGCCGTTTTGGGAATTGTTTAAATTTAAACAAATTGTAACATTTTTCGTTTTTTTAGGCCGGAAATACGCTGCCGGATCATTCCGGTTCCCGGTTTTCCTGATCCTTCAGGCAATAATCCTCCAGGAACCGCTGCACGCGCAGGCAGGCGGCGTACGCCTCGTTTTTCCTGAATCCCTTTTCGGCCAGCGCTTCCCTGGCGCGGCGCAGGTCTTGCCCGGCCATCAGCCGGGAAAAGATTTCCGCCTCCGCGCTGGCGGGTGCCTGTAAGGCCGGCTGTTCCTTCTTCGTATTCCGAAGGTCCAGCACCAAGCAGTACTCCCCTTTTTCCGTCTTTTCGTTTTCCTTCAGCTTTTCAAGCACCTGTCCGGCCGTCCCCCGGATGGTCAGTTCATGCAGCTTGCTCAGGTCGCAGGAAGCGGATACCAGCGCTTCCGGCAGCACTTCCGCGATCTCCTCCATCAGCCGGATCACCCGGAACGGGGATTCGTGCACCACAGCGCCCTGGGTGCCGGCCATGCCGCGCAGCTTTTCCCGCAGCGCGGCTTTTTCCCTGGGCAGGAACCCGTAGAAGGTGAATTCCGTCAGGTCGAACCCGCTGACGGAAACGGCGGACGCCATCGCCGTCGGCCCCGGCACCGCGCAGACGGGGATCCCGTTTTCCGCGCATTCCCGGACCAGGTACGTGCCCGGGTCGGAAATGGCCGGGGTGCCGGCATCCGTCACCAGCGCCACGTCGATCCCTTCGTCCAGCATCTTCCGGACGATCTGCGCCGCCTTTCCTCTTTCGTTGTGCTCATGGCAGCTGGTCAGCGGCGTACGGATGTCGAAATGCGCGGTCAGTTTCCGGGTGACCCGGGTATCCTCCGCGGCGATCAGCGCGACCTGACGGAGCGTTTCCACCGCCCGGGGGCTCATGTCGCCCAGGTTGCCGATCGGCGTAGCGACCACGTACAGCATGCGTATCTCCTCACAGTTTTTCAACGGCCCTCAGCAGCGCGCTGTGGGCGCGGCTGTTCAGGCTGATTTCTTCCTTTGTCGGCTTCACCGCGCCCCCGTACAGGACCCGGGCTACCGGCTTGCGCCCGCAGGTGCAGACCGGCGCCTTCGGCGGGCAGACGCAGGGGTTCTGAAGCTTCCGGAACGTCTGTTTGACGAGCCGGTCTTCAATCGAATGAAAGGTCAGCACGCAGAGCCGCCCGCCCGGCTTCAGCAGGGAGACCCAGTCTTCCAGCGCCTGGGCCAGCGGGGCCAGTTCATCGTTGACCTGAATGCGGACCGCCTGAAAGGTGCGCCGGGCCGGATGGCCGTCGTCTTTGCGGCGGACCGCCTTGGGGATGGCGGCATCCACCACCCGGACCAGGTCAAAGGTGGTCCGGAGCGGTTCCTTCTGCCGCTGCTCCACCAGTTTCTGCGCGATGCGGGCCGCCCAGCGCTCATCCCCGTAGGCATAGAGGATCCCGGTCAGCTCCTCGGCGCTGACCCGGTTCAGGTACTCCGCCGCAGTCATCCCGCGGGAGGGGTCCATCCGCATATCCAGCGGCGCGTCTTCATGGTAGGAAAACCCTCTTTCCGGCCGGTCCAGCTGGTAGGAGGAAACGCCCAGGTCGAGCAGTCCCCCATCCAGCTGAACGCCTTCGGGCAAAAGAGTTTTGACATCGTGAAAGTTCCCGTGTACGGCATGGAAGCCGGGGAAGCCGCTCAGCCGCTCCGACGCGGCGCGGATGGCCGCTTCATCCCGGTCGATGCCGTACAGGGTCCCTTCCCCCATCCTCGAAAGGATGGCATGGCTGTGCCCGCCGCCGCCCAGGGTCCCGTCCGCGAAGGTCTGGCCCCGGGCGGGGTTCAGGCAGGATAGTACTTCATTGAGCAGCACCGGCTGATGGTAATAATCGGTCATGTCAGTCCAGGTCCTGAATCCGTTTGGTCAGGGAAACGAGCATCTGCCGGTTGTTTTCCAGCTTGGCTTTTTCGCTTTCCACCAGCGCGGCGGGCGCTTTGCCGGTAAAGCCGGGGTTGTTCAGCTTGGTTTCGGAACGGGCGATCTCTTTTTCCAGGTTGTCCTTTTCCTTGAGCAGGCGCTTCTTCTCCTGGGCCAGGTCCACCAGGTCTCCCAGGGGGATGAACAGCTCGCCCGCCGGGCAGACGGCGCTGACGACCTTGCCCTCCACATTGCTTCCCTGCGGGAGGATCTCCAGCTGGGACACGCTGGCCAGGCGCTTGAAGTACACCTCCGCGCCGGACAGGGCGGCAAGCCAGCCCTCCGCCGGGCGCACCATCAGCCGGGCCCTGTGGCCGGGCTGCACGTTCAGTTCCGCCCGCTGGTTGCGGATGACCCGCACCATTTCCATGATGCCTTCCATCCGGGCGCTTTCTTCGGGGAACACGTACTGTTCCTCGTACTTGGGCCAGTCGGACAGCATGCAGGACGCGCCGATCTGACCGGGCAGATGGCGGTACACCTCTTCCGTCAGGAAGGGCATGAAGGGATGGAGCAGCTGCACCAGGCCGCTGAGCACCTTGAGCAGCACGGCCTGCACCGCCTGCTTCCTTGCGGGATCCGTCCCCAGCAGCCCGCCCTTGGCCAGCTCGATATACCAGTCGCAGAACTCGCTCCAGATGAAATCATACAGCTTCTGGGAAGCCAGACCGAAGTCCGCTTCCTCCATGTTCTGGGTCACGGTTTTGACGGCGTCCATGTACCTTGTCAGGATCCACTGGTCCGCCAGCTCCAGCTTCTTTCCTTCCAGGGTCTCAGGCGCTTCCATGTTCATCAGCACGAACCGGGAAGCGTTCCAGACCTTGTTGGCGAAGTTCCTGGCCATCTCCACTTTTTCGGTGGAATAGCGGGTATCGTTGCCCGGGCTGATCCCCAGCACCAGGGAGAAGCGAAGCGCGTCCGCGCCGTACTCCCCGATCACCTGCAGAGGATCCACGCCGTTGCCCAGGGACTTGGACATCTTCCTACCCAGGGCGTCCCGCACCAGGCCGTGGATGACCACTTTATGGAAAGGCGGCTTCCCCATCTGCTCGATGCCGCTGAAGATCATGCGGGCCACCCAGAAGAAGATGATGTCGTAGCCGGTCACCAGCACGTCGGTGGGATAGAAGTACTTCAGGTCCTCCGTATCGTCCGGCCAGCCCAGGGTGGAGAAGGGCCAGAGCGCGGATGAGAACCAGGTATCCAGCACGTCCTCATCCTGGCTGAGCTGTCTGCACCCGCACTTGGGGCAGACCGTCGGGTCCTCCCGGGAAACGACGGTTTCCCCGCAGTCGGCGCAGTACCAGGCGGGAATGCGGTGGCCCCACCAGAGATGACGGCTGATGCACCAGTCGCGGATGTTCTCCATCCAGTTCATGTAGTGCTTGGAGAAGCGCTCGGGCACAAACACGGTTTCGCCGTTTTTCACGCATTCGATGGCGGGCTTGGCCAGCGGGGCCATTTTGACGAACCACTGCCGGGACACCATGGGTTCCACCACCGTATGGCAGCGGTAGCAGGTGCCGACCTCGTGCTTGAGGGGCTCCACGCTCTTTAAGTACCCGCCCCGGGTCAGGTCTTCCACGATGGCCTTCCGGGCTTCCAGGGTGGTCATCCCGGCGTACTTCCCGCAGTCCAGCACGTGCGGCTCGTTGACCGTGTTCTTGCCGGAAGCGAACAGCTCGTCGGACGCCTTTTTGTCCTCCGCGCCGGTCATCCGTCCGTCATAGGTAAACACGCGGACGATGGGCAGATCATGCCGCTGGCCGACCTCAAAGTCGTTGGGGTCATGAGCGGGGGTGATCTTGACCACGCCGGTCCCCTTGGTCATATCGGCGTGCTCGTCCAGCACGATGGGGATCTCCTTGTCGAGCAGCGGCAGGATCACATGGCAGCCGTGCAGATGGGCGTACCGCGGGTCCTCCGGGTTGACGGCGACGGCGGTATCGCCCAGCATCGTCTCCGGACGAGTGGTCGCCAGCTCCAGCATCTCCCCCGTTTCCTTGACCGGGTAAAGCAGGTGCCAGAAATTGCCGTCCTTCTCGGCGTATTCCACTTCCGCGTCGGACAGGGAGGTATAGCAGCACGGGCACCAGTTGATCATGCGGTTGCCGCGGTAGATCAGCTGCTTTTCGTACAGGCGCACGAACACCTCGCGCACGGCCCGGGAGCAGCCCTCGTCCATGGTGAAGCGCTCGCGGGACCAGTCGCAGGAGGAGCCCATGCTGCGCAGCTGGCGGGTGATGGTCCCGCCGTATTCGGCCTTCCATTCCCAGGCGCGCTTGAGGAAACCCTCGCGGCCCAGCATGTGCTTGGTCAGGCCTTCGGACTTGAGCTTGTCCACGATCTTGACCTCGGTCGCGATGGAAGCGTGGTCGGTGCCGGGCAGCCAGAGGGTCGCGTCCCCCTTCATGCGGTGGTA
>CAMJXZ010000238.1 GCA_946409855.1 uncultured Clostridia bacterium
GGAACTTTAACCGATGAAAAAAATACTGATCTGGACGCTGGCGCTTTTGATGGCTCTTTTGCCTGTCGTGTCCGCCCCGGCGGAAGAAGACGCGCCCGAACAGGATATTTCCGGCATCTGGGAGGATCCGGCCTTTGACCGCATGGAGCTGGTCATCCTGCCCTCCGAGATCACCTGGGCGGACGAGCGGATGGGGGAGGAATCCGGCGTGCAGAAGTACGTGGTGCTGATGAACTGGCCCTCTTCCGACCATGAGAGCACCTTCTACCACATCGTGGGCACCCTGGACGATACCGGCAGAAACCTGAGCTACCAGGGCGGTCTGCTGGGCGAGTACGTCTACGGCGAGGACAATGAACTGGACGAGGAAGAGACCGGCCTGCTGGAGGACGGCGGCACCGGCGTCTTTACCCTGATGGAAGACGGCACCATGCGCTGGGAGGATTCGGCCCTCAAGGAAACCGCGGAAATGGTGCTCCGGCGGGCGGACGTTCCCGTTCCCTCCCCGGAAGAAATCCGCGCGGGCTATTATCAGCTGCTGACCGGGCTTGAAACCGGCACGGCCGGCGCTTCCCTGAAGCTGGCCCAGGCGGTGGCCGATGTGTACCGCTTCTGTCAGGTGCATCCCTTCTGGGCGATGGACACCGAAGCCTTCGCGGAGAATCTGCTCGCCGCCCAGAAAAGCCTGGATGAAACGGAGAATGCCGCCTTTGCCCAATACCGCGGGGACCTGGTGATGGAAGCCGTCCGCCTGCTGGACGAGCGGGAAGAGCTGGGCGGCATGTACGCGGACGCCGGTCTGGAAGACCAGATGAGCGAACTGCGGAACGACCCCTCCGTCCGGCTCTCCGTGGAAACCTTCCTCTTCGCCGTGGAAACCCTGAACGAGGAACCGTAAACCGTTCTCGGGGCCGGTCCCCATTTTCTGATCATATTCATCCCCGCCTTCCGCCGGTAAGCCGGCCGGAGGGCGGGTTTTTCGGTGCGCCGGGCCGGCCGGACGGGAGACGGCGCTGAAAAAAGCTTGACATCGGGAAAGAAGCGTGAGAAGATGAACCGGCAGCGGGGGAAGGGAAACGCGAGCTTCGTTCCTTGCCCGCCGCGGGCAGCAAAACGAGGAGCTGAGACAGGATGAATCAGTCTGATTACCGGAAGACCGCGTGGAATACCCCCTTTATCGGGCAGCGGGCCGATCCCTTTGTCACCTGTGTGGAGGGGACCTGGTATTTTACCGCCTCCGTGCCCGCCTACGACCGGATCGTGCTGCGGCGGGCGGACAGCCTGCGGGGCCTGAGGACCGCGGAGGAAACGACCGTCTGGCGCGCCCATGAAACCGGCGTGATGAGCCGGCACATCTGGGCGCCCGAGCTGCACCGGATCGACGGGAAATGGTACCTCTATTTCGCGGCGGGGGAAAAGGACGACCCCTGGAAGATACGCCCCTGGGTGCTTGAGTGCCTGGGCGGGGACCCGGCGGCGGACCCGTGGACGGAGCGGGGTATGATGACCCGGGCGGACGGGGACGAATTCAGCTTTACCGATTTTTCCCTGGACATGACCACCTTCAGCCACCGGGGCAGGCGGTACTGCGTCTGGGCCGAAAAGGTAGGGGTCGGGAAAAAGATCTCCAACCTTTATATCGCCGAAATGGAAAATGCCCTGGCGCTCAGAACGCCCCAGATGCTCCTTTCTTCCCCGGCGTACGCCTGGGAGCGCCACGGGTTCTGGGTGAACGAGGGCCCCGCGTTTCTCGCGGAAGGGGACAGGGTTTTCCTGACCTATTCGGCCAGCGACACCGGCCCAGCCTACTGCATGGGGCTTTTGTGGGCCGACGCGGACGCCGACCTGATGGACATCTCCGCCTGGCACAAATCAAGCCGTCCCGTCTTTGTCACGCAGCCGGAGCGCGGCCTGTTCGGGCCGGGGCACAACAGTTTCGTCCGGGACCGGGACGGTTCGGCCCTCCTGGTCTATCACGCCCGCCCCTACGACGAGATCATCGGCGACCCCCTGTACGACCCGAACCGCCATACCTATCTCCTGAAGGTGCTTTTCGCGGACGGCATGCCGGTCTTTGACACGGACAATCAGCTGTTTCAGGACGGGGGACCGGCGGCGGAAACCCTGGCATAATCATTCACAGCTCACGCGGCCCTGCCGGCCCGTGGGCTTTTTCTTTGCCTGCGCCCCCGCGAAAAGCGGAATATCGGGCAAACCGGCAAAAAAACATGTGATTTCCTATTGACATTTTCCTTTCTGTCCGTTATTATTTAATTAAGGGATTTTACTTATAATTTTGTATTTATCCAAAGTAAAAAACGGCCGATAAGAAAGGGTGCCCGGAATGAAGAAAAAGATTCTGGCTTCGGTACTGGCGGCGATGATCTGTTGGACGGGCGCGGGCGCGCTGGCGGAGGCGGCGGAAACGGAGGCGGAAGCAGTGGTGAAACCGCCCAAATACAAAAGTGTCTCCGTGCACGACCCTTCCGTGATCCGCACGGAGGACGGCACCTTCTACATCTTCGGCAGCCATATGGCGGCGGCGAAATCCGACGACCTGATCAGCTGGACGTCCATCAGCAGGGACGCCCAGGCGGGCTGCACGCTGGTGGAAAACGTGCAGGAGCAGATGAAGGAAGCCCTTTCCTGGGCCCGGACCAATACCTTCTGGGCGCCGGACGTGCAGCAGCTGCCCGACGGGCGCTACGCCATGTATTACTGCACCTGCGAGGGCTCCAGCCCCCTGTCCGCCCTGGGCCTGGCCATCGCCGACGCGCCGGAAGGGCCCTACGTCAACCAGGGCGTGTTCCTGAAAAGCGGCATGCCGGGCTACAACGCCAATTACTACCCCAACGTGGTGGACCCCTGCGCCTTCTTTGACAAGGAAGGCCGGATGTGGATGGTGTACGGCAGCTATTCGGGGGGAATCTTCATCCTCGAAATGGATCCGGCCACCGGGTTCCCCCTGGCGGGGCAGAACTACGGCACCAAGCTGCTGGGCAAGAACCACGCCCGGATCGAAGGCCCCTACATCCTGTACAGCCCCGAGACGGATTATTACTATCTTTTTCTCTCCTTTGGCGGGCTGGACAGCTTCGGCGGCTACAACATCCGGGTCTGCCGCTCCAGAAACCCCGACGGCCCGTACGAGGACAGCCTTGGGCAGGACATGATCAAATGCGGCGGCGCCAATGGCACCTTCTTCCACGACCCGGACTACGAGCCCTACGGGGTCAAGCTGATGGGCGGGTATCAGTTCGCGCCCGCGGAAAGCGATACCAGTAAAACGGCCCAGGCGTTCCGCTCTCCCGGTCACAACAGCGCTTATTACGACGCGGAAACCGGCCGGTATTTCCTGATCTTCCATACCCGCTTCGCCAATAGCGGCGAGAGCTTTTCCGTCCGGGTCCACCAGATGTTCATGAACGAAGACGGCTGGCCGGTGGTATCCCCCCTGCGGTATACGGGGGAAGGGAAAGAGGCGCCGCGCCCGGAAAACCGGCCCGGCGTCTACAAGATCCTCTTCCATGAGCATGACATCAACACGAAAGAGCATGTGTCAAAGACCGCCTCTCTTTGGGCGGACGGCACGGTGGACGGCGCCTGCGAAGGGACCTGGGAAAGCGCGGGGGAAAACGCCGTGCGCCTGACGCTGAACGGCGAAACCTACACCGGTGTCTTCGCCCGCGGCTTTGACGGGGCGCAGAGCGCCTGGGTCACCTGCTTTACGGCCCTCAACGAAAAGGGCGAGGCGGTCTGGGGCGTCCGGACGGACGGCCTGCCGTAACCGGACGGGCCGGCGTAAACGAAAGTACACATCAGCGATTTTGCTTACAGAACCTGGAGGTGCGTTGCATGCGCAGAGGATTGGCTTTTCTGGCGGCCCTGGTGCTGCTGATCAGCTGCGTCACATGGGAAGCCGCGGCGGAGGAAACCGGCCGGATGGGGCGGACGGAGCCGCTGTACGCGGAGGCCAAAGCGGGCTATACCCTGCCCGTATACGGGAAGGAACCGCTCAGCGTTCCGGCGGATCTGACCCTGGCCATCGGGGACAGCGCCCAGGTGGCGTTCACCGTGCCGGAGGACGGCCAGTACGAGATCTGGCTGACCTACCTGAACACGACCCAGTCGACCCTGCCCACGGAGCTGATCGTCCGTGTGGACGGCGGGCTGCCCTTCTACGAGCTGCGCCGCGTCAAGCTCAATTCCCTGTGGGTGGTGGAAGAAAGCGGGATCCCGACCGACCGCTACGGCAACCAGATCGCCCCCGCCCCCGTTTCCGTCCAACGGGAACAGACCGTCGGGCTCACCGATTCCACGGGCCGGCTGGACGCGCCCTTCCTGTTTGAACTGAAGGCGGGCGAACACACCCTGACCCTGGAATGCCAGGACAGCGGCGCCCACATCAGCGCCGTGACGCTGCGCGCCCCGGAAACCCTCCCCGCGTACGCGGGCGAAAAAGCCGAGGGTAGCGGCATCATCATCATCGAGGGCGAGGAGATCGCAAGCCGCAGCAAGTCCTCCATCCGCGGCGCGGGCGAGTTCAACGCGGCGCTCACCCCCTACAGCAACGACCACCGGGTGCTCAACCACCTGGACGGCGCTTCGTTCGATACCGCGGGGGACACCGTGACCTACGCGTTCACCGCGGAACAGGCGGGCTGGTACAACCTGGACTTCCATTACCGCCAGAGCGTGAAGGCCGATTTCCCGGTGTTCCTGGACCTCAGGATCGACGGCGCGTTTCCTTCCCAGGCCGCCCGCCGGATCCACATGGACTATACCACTTCCTTTGCCGACCGGACCGTTCAGTTGGACGGCGCGCCCCAGACGTTCTATCTGTCAGAAGGGGAGCACACCCTGTCCCTGCAGATCAACGCCGCCCCCCTGACGCCGGTGTATGAGATGATCGACCGGGTGCTGAGCGAAATCAACAGCCTGAGCCTGGAGGTCACCCGGCTCTCCGGCGGGAAGGCCGACCAGTACCGCAGCTACAACGTGCGGGAGTACATCCCGGATATCGAGGACCGGCTCAACGGCTGGAGCCGCGCCTGCGCGGACGCGGTGGAATATACGAAGCAGTTTTCCATGAGCGGCTCGGGCAGCGCCTTTTCCAGCCTGACCCTGTGCGCCGACCAGCTGCGCCGCCTGGCGGAAAAGCCGGAGGACCTGCCCCGGCGCCTGTCGGAGCTTTCCACCGGCTCCAACTCCGCCTCGCGCATGCTGGCCCAGCAGCTGCAGGACATGGCCAACAACGACGTTTCCATCGACCAGATCGTTTTCTACCAGGACGGCGCGAAGCTCCCCGCCCGGTCCGGGTTCTTCGAGTCCGCCGGGAAGAGCGTGACCCGCTTCTTCACCTCCTTCTCCAGCCAGGA
>CAMJXZ010000239.1 GCA_946409855.1 uncultured Clostridia bacterium
TTTCCTGCAGGGCGCGCAGGATCGGCTGGAGCTCTTCCAGTTCGGTGTCCCCGTCCAGCAGCGTCAGCACGATGCCGCTGTTGCGGACGCTCATCCGGGCGGTCAGGTGCGGCCGCCGGGGGTCCATCTGCCGGAACTCGTTGCTGAAAAACACCTCGGCGTAGGCGGTCAGCTTCTGCGCCCCTTCGGTGACGAAGCGGTAGATGGCCTCTGTCCCGTGCAGCACCGCGATGTCCTGCCGCACGTGGAAGCCGGCTTTGGAGAGCAGATGCATGACCTCGCCTTCCCGGGCGGCGTCCCGGTACAGGAAGATGCCGGTGGGGGCGGAGCCGGAGAAGGGGTTGATCTCGTAGCTGCCGTAGCAGAACAGCACCCTTGCCGAAACGTCCCGCCCCATCCGGTCCAGGTAAACGCTGATCTTCAGCGGCAGCCGCACCAGCCTGTCCTCCAGGTCGCCCTGAATGGCGATGGCCATGGATTCGTACAGCACCGGCAGCGTGTCGTTGAGGAAGGCGCCTGTCTCATTGCCCACGAACTGGTAAACGGCTTCCCCGCCCTTCAGGTCCCGCCGGATGGCGGACAGGAGCTGGCGCTGCTGCGTGCTCAGGCGGATCACCCGGCCTCTGAAGGCGACGTAAGAAAAATCCCACGTCAGCCGGAACAGGGGGCCGGGGACCCGGACGACGGCGGACAGCTCCTGCAGGCTGCCGCTCAGGCTGCACAGGATGGGCAGCTCCTCTTCCTCGATGCCCTCCTGGTGCCCGGTGCTGTCCCCGACTTCCAGCAAAAAGGGCAGGTGACTGAGCTTTTCCAGCACCAGATGGGTGTAGCGTTCCAGCGGCAGATACTTGCCGCCGCAGAGCGGGTTCCCGTCCCTGTCTGGCTCGCAGTAGAGGGTGTACAGGAAGTCCAGCAGCGTTTCTTCCCCGGCGCCGAAGCCCATCCGGGCGGGCATCAGGGTAAAGCGGCTGCTGAACACCGTGGCGTTCTGCTCGTGCCAGTCCCGCAGGAACCGCAGCATCTGCCTTACGACGTACAGCCGCTCCTGGCCCGCCCGCAGGGACATGGACAGGCCGTCGCTCTGATGGGTCAGCGTGATCTCCAGCGTGACCGGTTCTTTTTCCCGCAGGGAACGGACGGAAAGGGCGGTCAGCGGGTTTTCTTTTCTGGCCCGGCGGTTCATTCCTGTCATCGTTTACTCCTCAATCAATACTGGATCTCCCAGAGGATCAGTCCCTGGGCCGGGGCGGTAAACCCGGCCAGGGAACGGTCTTTTTTCAGAAAAACGTCTGCTATGTCGGCGGCGCTTTTTCTGCCAAGCCCCGCTTCCAGCAGGGTGCCGGTCATGATCCGCACCATGTGGTACAGAAACCCGTCCCCGGTAAAGCTCAGGGTCAGCTCCTGCCCGTCGTCGTTCAGCAGGATCCTGCGCACGGTCCGCACCGTGGATTTTTTCGTGTGCCCGGTGGAAAACCCGGCAAAATCGTGGGTGCCCTCCAGCGCGTCCGCCGCTTTCCGGACGGCGGAAAGATCCAGCGGTTCCGGAAAGGGATAGACGTATTTGCGCTCAAACACGTTGGGCGCGTCCGTGTGCCAGACGCGGTAGCGGTAGGTCTTTTCCCGGCAGGACAGGCGGGCGTGAAACCGGTCCGGCGCTTCCGTGAGCGACACGGCGCCGATGTCCTCCGGCAGGTACTTCCGCAGCTGCGAAAGCGTTTCTTCCGGATCAGACAGGTTCGCGCTCCGGAAGGAGCAGACCTGCATCCGGGCGTGGACGCCGGCGTCCGTCCGTCCGCAGCCGCTGATCTGAACGGGCTCAGAAAGCACCCGGGACAGGGTCTGCTCCACCCTGTGCTGGATGGTATTTTCCGCGTTGCCCTGCCGCTGCCACCCGGCGTAGCGGGAGCCGTCGTAGCATAGCACCAGTTTGTAATTGCCCATGCGCTTACCTCCGAAATCTGCACTCTCCATTATAGCAAAAAAAGAACTGTCTTTCAATCCTTTTTCTTTGCAAAAAACGGTTCTTTTCTTTGCAAAAAATGGATTCTTTTCCGATCGGAAAAGGCCCGCGACGAAAAAACCGCGGGCCTTTGATAATTATCTCAATTAAATATTTTATACTAAGATCAGATAAAGAAGTTAAATGATCGTGCGTAGATATAGCGTTTCATTGAGGAAACTGTTCAAAATCGTATCCGTGGGCCCCAAAAAGCCTTCCCCACTGGGGAAGGTGGCCCGAAGGGCCGGATGAGGTGCGCCCCCGGGGCCTGTAAGGTCCCGGGACATGATTTCCGAACTGCAGACCGTCAGGCCCCGGAAGGACGCGGAGAAAGAGTCAAAGATGCATGCAAGATTTAGCATTTTTATCAGAGAATAGTATGAGGCGTCTGATTGGGTTACCTGAATCTGATCTGCCGGGTCAGCACGTAGCCGGTCTGCCCCTTGTACCGCACCATGGAGAAGCCCTCGCCGCGCAGCAGCACCTCAAGCTTCGCGCCGGCGGGGATCTTCGTCATAACGTCCCCGTTCATCCGGGGCTGGGCGCGCATCGGGGCGGCCGCCGACGCGGTCGCTTTGAGGGCCGGGTATTCCAGCGGTTCAAAGCAGCCGGTATTGTCGCCCACCCAGTACAGCCCGCCTTCCTCATCCAGGATCACGTACAGGTCCCCTTCTTCCGGCCGGGTGATGTCGTACCCGTCGCTGACCCCGACGATACGGACGGAGGAACCCGCCGGGATGGTTTTTGCTGCCGGTCGATAGTAGTCGGACCCGCTCAGTTCCTCCGTGACCCGCGCCAGCACGCTCCCGTCCGCGACCTGCTTTTTGGGTTCAAACTCCAGGTATTTTTTCTGTACGCAGCCGAGCACGCCGGCGCCGTTCGTCCCGCTCAGTCCGATGACCGCCCATTCGTCCGTCTGAGAAACGACCTCTACCAGCGTGCCGGAGCACAGCTTGACGGCGACGGGGCTCTGGCTGTCAGGGCCGCTGCGGACGTTCAGACGGCTGGAAAGGGAAGTGGTTTTGACGCGGGCCGTCCGGGCGGGCGCGTGGTCCCCGTCCGGCTCCAGGTACCGGGTTTCCAGGAAGAAGCCGTTTTGCAGCTGCGCCCACCCGCCGGGCAGGTAGGTCCTGATCCTGACCGTGTCATTCTGCTTGAGGACGGTGCCGCTGAAGCGCTCTGTTTTTTCGGAGAAACGCGCCGCGCTGTCGCTGGCGAAGACAGCGCTTCCGTCGGTGTACACCGTTCTTTCCTCCAGATACGGCCAGTTCCAACTGTGGAATTTGGCGTAGGGCTTCGATTTTTCCGGGGCCAGCGCCTCGAAAATGTCCGATTTGGACATGAAGCCGTACCCGCTGCCGGTCTGGACGTAGTAGTAAGCGCCGAATTCGCCCCATACCATGAACTGGGAACCGGCCGCGTGCCGCGCGATCAGGCGGCTGCGCTTGTCGGGCTTGACGCGCATCACGGCGCTGTCCTCCCGGACTTCCCCCAGGAAGGCGTCAAAGGGCAGCTGGTTTTCCCAGCCCTCTGTCCGCTGTTCGCTGTCCGGGTACAGGCTTCCGGCGGTGACCGGGTTCACCCAGACCGTGTATTCCTCCGTCAGGTCGATCGCCCAGAAGGAATCTTTCTCTTTGAACGGGCCGGAGACTTCCGTGTTATAGCCGTTGAAGAGCACGCCGGCGGCGGCCCCCCGGGGGCTGATGTAAACCTGCGCGCCGTCTCCTTCCGTGGCTACGGTGATTGCCCAGAACTCGCCCGCCCCGGCCGGCAGGCAGGCCGCCGCCAGCATCACGCACAGCAGCAGGCCCATGATTCTTTTCTTCATGACGAGAACGCCTCCTTATCGTGAAACGCCGGTATTTTCCATGCCGTCCCGCCGGCGGCGGTTTTTGCGCGCGCAAAAAGACCCCCGCCTTCTGTTCATGATTCCTGTTGGGATCATGATAACACCTGATGAGGGCGGAGGTCAAGACGCCGCGGCGCCATCCGGATGTAAAACCCGCGTCGGCGTTCAGACGAGGCGGGGCACTTCGAAGGGCAGCAAATCCAGGATGTCCTTCTGCACGTCCACGCCGGGGTACACTTCTTTTAAGGTGAGGCCCTTTTCGGTCAGCTCGAACACGCAGCGCTCGGTAACGTACAGCACCCGCTGGCCGTTTTTGAGGGCCCGGGCGGCGGAAAAGCTGATGGAGTGGACTTCGTTGACGAACTTGGGGATCGCCCCGTTCTGCAGGATGGTGACCTCGTCCTTCCGCCGCTCGATCTCCAGGCCGTGGGTGTTGAAGGTCAGGCAGAAGACGACGGTGGGCGTTTTCGCGGTGATGTTGGCAAAGCCGCCGATGCCCGAGAAGGTTTCCGGCCCGCGGTGGGAATTGACGTTGCCGTGCCGGTCCACCTCAAACGCGCCCATGAAGCAGATGTCCAGACCGCCGGAATTGTACAGGTCGAACTGGTTGGCCATGTCGTATACGGAGGCGGCGCCGATCATCGCGCCGAATACCGTGCCGGAGGCGGGGAAGCCGCCGATGCCGCCGGATTCCACGGTCATGGTGATCTTGTCCAGCAGGCTGTTTTTTCGGGCGTAGCGGCTCACGGTCTCCGGGATGCCGATGCCGATGTTGACGATGTCGTCCACCTTGAGCTCCCGGGCGGCGCGGCGGCCGATGGTGTTGAAAGCGGGGTTGGACTTGCTGCGGGCGTCGGAGAGCTCGTCGATCATTTCCTGCCAGCCCTTCCATTCCTCGTAGGGGATCTCGAAGGAGCCGGTCAGCGCCTTGAAGGCGACGGGGCGCACCTCCGGGTCCGCCACGACGATCACGTCCACCAGGCACCCTGGAATGATGGTGTTGCGGGGCCGGGACGGGGTGGTGACCAGCCGGTCCACCTGGACGATGACCTTGCCCCGGTTGGCCTTGACCGCCTGGCAGATGGACAGCGCGTCGCCGGACATGTACATGTCGTCAAAGGAGATGTTGCCGAAGCGGTCCGCTGCGGTGCCCTTGATCAGGGCGGTGGTGATGGGCGGGAGCTGGTAGTACAGGTATTCCTCCCCGTCCACGACCACGGGCTTGACCAGGCTGTCGTCGTGGGAGATGCCGTTGATGCCCGGGCCCTCCCGGCGCGGGTCCACGAAGATATCCAGCCCGACCTTGCTCAGCGCCCCGGGGATGCCGCTGGCCTGGGCGCGGATGGCGTGGCTGATGCAGCCCAGGGGCAGGTTATATGCCTCAAACCGGTCTTCCAGCACCAGGCGCTTGGTGGAGGGCATGGCGCCGAAGTGCCCGCAGATGAGCTTTTTGACCGCGCCTTCCCGGATGTACCCTTCGGCGCAGCGGTCCGGGTCCCAGACGCCGAAGCCGGCGCTGGAGATCA
>CAMJXZ010000240.1 GCA_946409855.1 uncultured Clostridia bacterium
GTCCGCTGCTGCGCGCTGCTGACAATCGCCGTCCTGCTGACCGCCGTTTCCTTTTCCGCGCTGGCGGAGGAGGACGATGAGGAAGTTGAATGCACAACGTGGAGAGTCAGTCTGAATGAGGGCGTCCGGCTGGATGTTGACACGATACTCGTCCAGCAGGTGTCCGGCGCCATCGGGGAAGCGGGCATGGAAAACGCCTTCGGCAGCCTCGTGAGCGATCCGGAAAGTTATTCCGTGATCATGGTCGCCGAGTTTGTTCAGGCGGACGCCGGCGAGCCCCCGGTCCTGCGCCTGTTTATTCCCGGCGTGTACGACGAAGAACTCTTTGCGCTGGCCGGCATCGTCTCCGACGGGAACGTAATCTGGGAAACGCTGGAAATCACCGCGGTGGACGAAGACATCGTCACCGTCCGGCTGACCGAAAAGCAGGCCGATGATCTCCGGAATCATCCCGCCGTACTGGCGATTCTGTCCCGGTAATCCCGCGCCGCCATCCATCCGTCACGGACGCTTCCCGTCCGCGGCGGATTATTTTATTTCCTTATCCCGGTGCCGGAAAATTTTATCGGCAAAACGCTGGACAATGTCTTCCGGAACGGCTATACTTGAAGCAAAAGGCGGACGCATGATCCGCCCGGAAAATCAATACGGAAAGGAAGGAACCATATGAAAAAGTTTCTGTGTGTCCTGATGGCGCTGTGCATGGTTGCGGCTTACGCCGCCGCCGAGGCGCCGGCCTATCAGGCGGGCACCTATGAAGCAGTCGCGGCCGGTTTCGGCGGCGACGTGAAGGTGACCATGACCTTTGACGCGGACAAGATCACCGACGTAAAGGCCGAAGGCCCCAGCGAGACCGAGGGCATCGGCACCCGGGCGCTGGACAAGCTGCCCGGGGTCATCCTGGAACAGCAGAGCGCGGATGTGGACGCCGTCGCCGGCGCCACGTTCACCAGCAAGGCCATCCGTCTGGCGGCGCAGGACTGCATCGACCAGGCCAAAGGCGTGACCGGCGAAGTGACGGCCAAGATGGCGCCCGGCACCTACGAGGGCCACGGCATCGGCTTCCGCATCGCCCTGCCGCTGAATGTCAGCGTGACCGTCAGCGAGGACCGCATCGAGTCGATCGTTGTGGACCAGGAGAACACCGCGGATACCAAGGCCTTCATCCAGACCGTCGTGGACAAGCTGATCCCCCGGATGCTGGAATACCAGTCCGTGTCCGTGGACGCGGTCAGCGGCGCGACGGCCACCAGCAACGCCGTCCGTCAGGCCACTGAGGACGCCGTTGTGCAGGCCATCGTGGCGGCCGGCGGCGACCCGTCCGACGTGCGCGCGTTCTATCACGCCATGCCCAAGAGCAGCGAGACTGAGGAGCTGAGCGCGGACGTGCTCGTCATCGGCCTGGGCGGCTCCGGCATGGCCGCGGCCATCAGCTCCGCCGAAAAGGGCCTGAACGTGCTGGCCATCGAAAAGGCGGCCAAGTGGGGCGGCAACTGCGTCCTGACCAGCGGCCCCATGGCCATCAACGTACCCAGTCAGGTGGCGGCGGAGATCGAAAACTGGCGGGATCCCATCTCCGGCGAAACCATCACCAAAAAGGCCGGCGACAACCTGATCGACAAGGAAGCCCTGTATCAGGCGTGGCTGGAATACACCACCAACGACGAGGGCGTCCAGCAGGCCAAGCCCGAAATCGTGCGCCTGTTCCTGGACGAGAGCGGCTATACCGACGACTGGCTGACCCAGTACGGCTTCCAGTTCAACGCGGCCAGCGGCTTCGCCGGCAACACCTGGGCGGCGTACACGCCCATCGCCGGCGGCAAGGCGCTGACCGAGGGCTTCTTCGCCGAGTGCATGGATAACTTTGTGAAGCTGGGCGGCCGGTACATGCTGGAGACCGAAGCGTATGACCTGATCGTCGAGGACGGCAAGGTCGTCGGCGCGAAGGCCCGCAACATGGTGGACGGCAAGGAATACGTGATCAGCGCCAAGGCCGTGGTCCTGGCCACCGGCGGCTTTGCCGGCAGCGGCGAAATGGAAAAGAAGTACCTGGAGAACACCTACTTCCCCCTCAAGGGCGAGTGGAAGCTCTTCGGCATGCAGCAGAACGACGGCAAGATGCTCGAGGCCGCCATCCGGAACGGCGCGGGCACCTACAACATCAGCGTGGCCCCGATGGTCCACGTCGGCGGTGTGGACGGCTTCCTGCCCGGCTTTGAGACGGTTCCCGGCGCCCGCGGCGGGGTCTGGTCCCAGGCTGATATGCCGCTGAACATGGCCATTTCTTCCGATTCCCTGGCTGTGGGCGGCGACGCCAAGCGCTTCACTCCCGAATCCTCCCTGTCCATGTTCAACCCCTGGATCGCCGGGCCGCACTTCTACAGCATCTACGGCAGCGATCAGGTACAGAAGCTGATCCAGGAGGGCTTTGAGGAAGCGCCCTACGGCCCCTCCACCTCCTACCTGGGCTACGGCACCAGCATCCCCGCCCACACCCCGCTGACCATGGGCGAGACCGTGCTGCAGGCCGCCATCGACGCGGGCTACGTCTTCAAGGCGGATACCCTGGCCGAGCTGGCCGAAAAGATGGGCCTGGACGGCGCGACCCTTGAAGCGACCGTCGCGGCCTACAACGGCTACTGCGAAGCCGGCGAAGACCTCGAATTCGGCAAGGATCCCAAGTATCTCAAGGCCGTCACCGGCGCGCCGTACTACGGCATCATCGGCTCCTCCTGGTGCTACTCCACCTGCGGCGGCCTGGATGTCAACGAGAAATTCCAGGTGCTGCGCGCGGACGGCCAGACGCCCATCGAGGGCCTGTACGCCGTCGGCACCGACAGCATGGGCGTGCTCTTCTCCGAAACCAAGGCCTACGTCACCTACGGCGGCGGCGCCATGGGCTACGCCTTCACCAGCGGCCGGCTGGTCGGCGAAAACATCGCGGAAGCGCTCAAATAAACCGGTTTAACAGCGGCACAGGGGAGGGCGAAGGCCCTCCCCTGTTTTGCATGCAGAAAAACGACGCGGCCCGCGGGATCATGTCCCGCAGGCTTTAGAAGTTACAGGAAAGAACTCCCTTGCCAGAAAAACAACGCTGCGCCGGGTCCTCTGACGATGCCAACTCTTTTGCTGATGGCTGCGCTGTTTACTCTCCTGTTTCGTAAGCGATTGCTCCGGGGGTTGGGCAGATGTATCGTTGGGCAGTGAAGGACGGCAGGACGGTACCGCCGCCGCGAGGGAAACCGGGTTGAATTCGTCCGGCTGCGATCTTGTCTCGTAAATGATCGTAAATGATTGCCCTGATTTGCAAAAGCCGGGTATTGCCGGAACCGCGTCCCTGTGGTATGATGCCGTTGACCAAATTATCCGCGAATAGGAGATCATCCGCATGAAAAACCATACCGTTCGGCGTATCCTCTCTCTGCTTCTGCTGATCATGCTGACCTGCCTGCAGGTTCCCGGCGGTTTCGCCGAAACCCGGCCCGCCGCGGGCCACGCCTGGTGGCAGGATACCATCGTCTACCAGGTGTACCCCATGAGCTTTCAGGACACCGACGGCAACGGGTA
Source organism: uncultured Clostridia bacterium (assembly GCA_946409855.1). GTDB lineage: Bacteria > Bacillota > Clostridia > Christensenellales > Aristaeellaceae > UBA4246. The sequence goes on from CAMJXZ010000240.1 coordinate 3,568, forward strand.
TGGGGATCTCCGGGGGGTGGACCTGCGCCTGGGCCACCTGGCTTCCCTGGGCGTAGGCGCCGTCTGGCTCACGCCTGTGTTTGTCTCCCCCATGGTGGACAACGGGTACGACGTGGCCGACTATACCGATATCGACCCCCTCTACGGCACAATGGCGGACATGGAACAGCTGATCGCCGACGCGGAGGCATACGGCATCCGCATCATCATGGACCTGGTCGTCAACCACACCTCCGACCAGCACCCCTGGTTTCTGGCCTCCTCGTCCGGCCGCGACGATCCCAAGAGCGACTGGTACATCTGGCGCGACCCGAAGCCGGACGGCTCCGCCCCCAACAACTGGCGGGCCATCTTCGGCGGCTCCGCCTGGACCTGGTGTGAAGCCCGGGGGCAGTATTATCTGCATACTTTCGCCGTCCAGCAGCCCGACCTCAACTGGGAGAACCCGGAGGTCCGGCAGGCCATCATCGACGCGGCGAACTTCTGGCTGGACAAGGGCGTGGGCGGCTTCCGGGTCGACGCGGTGCCCTACATCAAAAAGCCCGCCGACTTTGCCGACGGCGAGCCGGACGGGGAGGACGGCATGGTCAGCATCCACCCCATGACCGCCAACACCGAAGGCATCCTGGACTTCCTGCGGGAATTCCGGAGCCGCACCGTCGCCGGGCGTGACGTCTTCACCGTGGGCGAGGCCAACGGCGTACAGGCCTCCGAGCTTGGGGACTGGGTAGGCGAAAACGGCGTTTTCGACATGATCTTCGAGTTCAGCCATGTGGACGTCGGCAGCGGCTCGGCGCACACCTGGTGCGACCCGGCTCCCTGGACGCTGACGGACCTGAAGCGCGCTTTCGCGGCCAGCCAGGAGGCCATCCGCGAAAACGGCTGGTACCCGGTATTCCTGGAAAACCACGACCAGCCCCGTTCCATCGACCACTACCTGCCGGACGCGGCGGACGACGTGATGGCCGCGAAGCTCCTGGGCACCCTGCTGCTGACCATGCGCGGCACGCCCTTTATCTACCAGGGGCAGGAGCTGGGCTACACCAACGCGGCCTGGGACGACGTCAGCCTCTACAATGACCTGAACACCCACGCGCAGTACGACTTTTCCATCCAGGAGGGCTTTTCTCCGGAAGAAGCCCTGGTCGGCGTGCACCGCTTCAGCCGGGACAACGCGCGTACCCCGATGCAGTGGGACAGCGGCGCGAACGCTTCCTTCACCGCCGGCACGCCCTGGCTGCCCGTGCACGGCAATTTCCCCGATGTGAACGTCGCCGCGGAAGGCGAAGACTCCGGCTCCGTCCTCTCCTGGTACCGGACGCTGACCGCCCTGCGCGCCGCCTCCCCCGAGCTGCTGTACGGCGATTATGAGGAGCTGTTCCCGGAGAGCGAGCAGATCTTCGCCTTCCGCCGGCGGACGGCGGACGGGCAGATGGTCATCCTGCTGAACTTCACCAACGAAACGGTTGCTTACGACCCCGCCGCGACAGACGGCCTGAGGCCCCTGCTTTCCACCTGCGGCGCCGCGGAACCCGGCGTGCTGCAGCCGCTGGAAGCCGCGATCTGGCACTGATTCCGCAGGCAATAAAAAAATAAACAAAGAAGGATTCAGAAAAGCCGCCGGGCTTGGCTGAATCCCTCTTTTCCGGTTTTGATCCCGCGGCGAAACAGCCGGGGCCTGTCCGGACGCCGCCGGAAATATTTTTTAAAAACTGTGCGCTGCCGCTGCCAGCCTCCTCCTCTCCTGCGTATATACAGATGTCAGCGTTCAATACA
>CAMJXZ010000241.1 GCA_946409855.1 uncultured Clostridia bacterium
GGATCGGTGCCCCTGTCAGCCGTATGGGGGAAACGGTCTTTACCACCGGCGTGGTGGGCTATCTGGAAACGCTGACAGACCCCAGCTATTTTGGCCAGATCGTCGTGCAGACATTCCCGCTGATCGGCAACTACGGCGTGATCGAGGAGGACTTTGAAGGAAGCAGCGCCCTGTCCGGCTACATCGTGCGGGAGCTGTGCGATACCCCTTCCAATTTCCGCAGCCAGTACGACGTGGATACGTACCTGAAGCGGCACGGCATCCCCGGCCTGTGCGGGGTGGACACCCGGGAAATCACCCGGATCATCCGGGAAGAAGGCGTCATGAACGCCCTGATCTGCGACAGCGTCCCGAAGGACCTGTCCGCCCTCCGCGCCTATCGGGTGGAGCAGGCGGTGGAACACGTGACCCGAACGGAGAATACGGTCTTTCCCGCCCTCACGCCCCGGCGTTTCCGCGTGGTCCTGATGGATTTCGGCGTCAAGCGCCACATCATCCGGTCCCTGCAAAATCTGGGCTGCGAGGTCACCGCCGTGCCCGCTTCCGCATCCGCGGAAGAGATCCTCGCCCTGTCGCCCGACGGCGTGATGCTCTCCAACGGCCCGGGGGATCCGCAGGACAACCCCGGCGTCATCCGGGAGCTTGGGAAGCTGCTGGGCAGGATCCCCCTGTTCGGCATCTGCCTGGGACATCAATTGGTCGCCCTGGCGCTGGGCGGCGATACCGTCAAGCTCAAGTACGGCCACCATGGCGGCAACCAGCCGGTCTCCGACCTGGTCAGCGGCCGCACCATCATCACCAGCCAGAACCACGGCTACGCCGTCGTGGCCGAAAGCCTTGCCGGCAAAGGGATCCAGACCTACGTGAACGCCAACGACCAAAGCTGCGAAGGGATGGATTACCCGGCCCTGAACACCTTTACCGTCCAGTTCCATCCGGAGGCCTGTTCCGGCCCCAAGGACGCCGGTTTTCTTTTCTCCCGGTTTATCAGCATGATGGAGGGGAATGCCCATGCCCAGAGATAATACCATCCGCAAAGTGATGGTGATCGGCTCCGGCCCGATCGTCATCGGCCAGGCGGCCGAATTTGACTACGCCGGCGCCCAGGCCTGCCGCGTCCTGCGGCAGGAAGGCATCAACGTCGTGCTGGTCAACTCCAACCCCGCCACCATTATGACGGACCAGCACCTGGCGGACGAGATCTATCTGGAGCCGCTGAACGCCGAAACCGTGCGCCGGATCATCGCCAAGGAGCGTCCGGACGGTCTGCTGGCCGGCCTGGGCGGCCAGACCGGGCTCACCCTGGCCATGCAGCTTTCCAGGGACGGCACGCTGGAAAAACACGGCGTCCGCCTGCTCGGCTCCCCCATCGAAGCCATCGAGCGCGCCGAAGACCGGGAAAAGTTCCGGGATACCATGCGCGCCATCGGCCAGCCCTGCGTCCCCTCCGAAATCGCGGAAGATCTGGATACCGCGCTCCATGCCGCGGAAACCATCGGCTACCCCGTCATCATCCGCCCCGCCTATACCCTGGGCGGCACCGGCGGCGGCATCGCAGAAGACGAAGCCCAGCTCCGGGCCATCGCCGCGACCGGTCTGGACCTTTCCCCCATCCATCAGATCCTGGTGGAAAAATGCATTTCCGGCTGGAAAGAGATCGAGTTTGAAACCATGCGGGACGCGCTGGGCAACGCCATCGCGATTTGCTCCATGGAAAACGTGGACCCGGTCGGCATCCATACCGGGGATTCCATCGTCGTCGCGCCCGCGCTGACCCTGTCCGATAAGGAATACCAGATGCTCCGCTCCGCCGCGCTCAAAATGATCAGCGCCATCGGCATCGTGGGCGGCTGCAACTGCCAGTTCGCCCTGAACCCGGACAGCTTTGAGTACGCCGTGATCGAAGTGAATCCCCGCGTTTCCCGTTCTTCCGCGCTGGCCAGCAAGGCCACCGGCTACCCCATCGCCAAGATCACCACCCGCCTGGCCCTGGGCTATACCCTGGGCGAGATCCCCAACGACATCACCGGGAAGACCTGCGCCTGCTTTGAGCCCGCTGTCGACTATGTGGTGGTCAAGTTTCCCAAATGGCCCTTTGACAAGTTCTACGGTTCCTCCCGCAGGCTCGGCACCCAGATGAAGGCCACCGGGGAAGTCATGGCCATCGGCCAGAGCTTCGAGGAAGCGCTGATGAAGGCCGTCCGCGGCTGCGAAATCGGCCTGAACACCCTGAACGCCAGACCGCTGTCCGGCGAGGACGTGCTGACGCGCCTGGGCAGGCAGGACGACCGGAGGATCTTCACGGTTTTTGAGGCGCTCAAACAGGGCGTTTCCGTGGACAAAATCTTTGAGATCACGAAGATCGACCGCTGGTTCCTCCATAAAATCAAGCGCCTGGCGGACTTTGAGGAGTCCGTCCGGCAAAACGGCCTGAGCGATCAGGCGTACGAGACCGGCAAGCGCCTGGGCTACCCGGACGACGCGCTGACGGCCCTCTCCGGCCGCAAAGACCTGCCCGGCCACCCGATGAGCTACAAGATGGTGGACACCTGCGCGGCCGAGTTTTCGGCGGTGACCCCCTACTTCTATTCCTGCATGGACAAGGCCTGCGAATCGCGGACCCATCCCCGCAGCGGCAAGCCCGTTGTGCTGGTGCTGGGCTCCGGGCCGATCCGCATCGGCCAGGGCATCGAGTTCGACTACAGCTCCGTCCATTCCGTCTGGACCCTGCGGGAAATGGGCTACGACGTGGTCATCGTCAACAACAACCCGGAAACGGTCTCCACCGACTACGATACCGCCGATCGGCTGTATTTTGAACCCCTGTATCCGGAAGACGTGATGAACATCATCCGCGTCGAGCAGCCCATCGGGGTCGTCGTCGCCTTCGGCGGGCAAACCGCCATCAAGCTGACCGGTTTCCTCTCGCAGCACGGCATCCGCATCCTGGGCACCAGCGCCGAAAGCATCGACATCGCGGAAGACCGGGCCCGCTTTGACGCCCTGCTGGAGCAGTTCAATATCAAGCGTCCCAGGGGCATGGGCGTCCGCACCCTGGAGGAAGCGGTGAACGCCGCCGAACAACTGGGCTATCCGGTGCTGCTCCGCCCCTCCTACGTGATCGGCGGCCAGAACATGACCATCTCCCGCAGCCGGGAACAGACCGTCGCCTACATGGAAAAGATCCTCTCCGGCGGGATCGAAAACCCCGTCCTTGTGGACCAGTACCTGCCGGGGATCGAGCTGGAAGTGGATGTCATCTCGGACGGGGAGGACGTCCTGATCCCGGGCATCATGGAGCATATCGAGCGGGCCGGCGTCCATTCCGGCGACTCCATCGCCGTCTATCCGCCCTATAACCTGAACGATATTTTCCTCAAAAAGATCTGCGACTGCTCCGAGAAGCTGGCGCTGGCGCTGGGCACCAAAGGCCTGGTCAACATCCAGTACCTGATTTACAACAGCGAGCTCTACGTGATCGAAGTCAACCCCCGCGCTTCCCGCACCGTGCCCTATATCAGCAAGGTCACCAAGGTGCCCATGGTCGATCTGGCCAGCCGGGTCATGCTGGGCGAAAAGCTTGCCGACCTGGGGTACGGCACCGGCCTGTACCGGACGCCGCCCTACATCGCCGTCAAGGTGCCAGTCTTCTCCTTTGAGAAGCTCAACGACGCCAATTCGATCCTCGGGCCGGAAATGAAGTCCACCGGGGAAGTTCTGGGCATCGGCAAAACCATGAGCGAAGCCCTCTTCAAGGGCCTGACCGCCGCCGGCTTCCATCTTCCCCGCCTCTACGGCCGGCAGAAGCCGGGCGTGCTGCTGAGCGTGGCGGAAAACGATTACGAGGATATCCTCTCCCTCGCCAAGCGCTTCAACGACATCGGGCTGACCCTTTACGCCACCTCCGGCACGGCGTCCACCATCGCCCGGATGGGCATCGACGTCCTCTCCGTGCCTAACGCCACCGAATCTCCCCGCCTGAGCGAACTGATGGAAAGCGGCGCGCTCAGCTACATCGTCTATACCGGCGCCATCAAGGATACCACCATCGGCGATTACACCCTCCTGCACCGCCGGGCCATGCAGCTGGGCATCCCCTGCCTGACCTCCCTGGACACGGCGGGCGCCCTGGCCGGGATCATGGAAAGCCGCTTCAACGAAGGCAACACCGAGCTGGTGGACATCAACGACATGCGTCCCTGGCGGCAGAAGATCCCCTTTGCGAAGATGCATTCCTGCGGGAACGACTATATCTTCGTGGAGAACTTCGACGGAAGGATCACCTGTCCGGAATCCCTCTGCGTCAGCCTCTGCGCCCCCCACTACGGCATCGGCGGCGACGGCATCGTGCTGATCGAAAAATCAGCATGCGCCGACGCGAAGATGCGCTCCTTCAACCGGGACGGCAGCGAAGGCCGGATCGCCGGCAACAACCTGCGCTGCGTGGCCAAATACCTGTACGACAAAGGATACGTGCGCAGCGAGTTTATGACCATCGAGACCGCCGGCGGCATCCACCGCCTGCGCCTGTACCTGCGGGACGGCAAGGTCAGTTCCGTCACCGTCGATATGGGAAAAGCCGTTCTGACCCCCGCCTGCGTCCCGGTACAGCTGGACGGGGACGCGGTGATCGACCGCCCGTACACCGTCGACGGCACGGAATACCGCATCAGCTGCATCTCCGTCGGCAACCCGCACTGCGCCGTTTTCCTGGACGGCATCGATGGGCTGGATCTTCAGCGGATCGGCCCCAAATTCGAGTACGCGCCCATCTTCCCCGAGCGGGTCAACACGGAGTTCATCCGCTGGGTCAGCCCCACCTGCCTGCGCATGCGCGTCTGGGAACGGGGCAACGGAGAGACCCTCGCCTGCGGCACAGGCGCCTGCGCGGCCGTCATCGCCGCGGCGGAAAAGGGCCTGGTGCAGAAAGGGACGGACGTCACCGTCAAGCTCCTGGGCGGCGACCTGATCGTCAACTATACCGACGACCGGGTCACCCTGACCGGCAGCGCGGTGATGGTATATGAGGGCGTATTTGAGTACTGAAACAGCATAAACAAAGCCGCTGTGTGCAAAAAGCGCATATAGCGGCTCTTTTTATGCCGGTCCTGTCCCTGCCGGCTTCGGATTCATTGCAGGATCCGTTCCGTTCTGTTTCTGCTAAGATCAGATAATACTAAAATCAGATAAAAATGTTAAATGATCGTGCGCAGATATAGCGTTTTATCAAGAAAAATGGTCTAAAGCGTACCCGCAGGCACCCAAAAGCCTTCCCCACTGGGGGTCCGCAGCGCCCGGAAAACAGGCCGGT
>CAMJXZ010000242.1 GCA_946409855.1 uncultured Clostridia bacterium
GCGTTTGCCTTGCGGCGGCAAACGCCTTTCAGGGTTCAGGATGACACCCGGGGGGCGCGTTGGGCGGGAGGGGGCTTTGGCCGGCAAGCCGGGAAACCCGGATGTATCATGATCCGATGACAGACGGCAGCGGATGAATGAGCCGGCCTTCGGCGTCCTGCTCCGATCAAAGACGACAACGGTCCATCGGCTAACCCGGTGTCCGTCTGAGCGATGAGGGAAGAACTGTCCCATCTGCCGGCCGCGTCGCGAAGGGCCTGCGGGCCGGTCAGGGGAAGGAGCGCGGATCACCCCATTTACCGGACGTTTTCCTTTCTTCCGGGTGCCGCCTTCCTTTCCGTGAAGAACGGAAAAACAATCAACAGCCGGGAACATCCGACCGGACCGGGTCGGTGTTCCCGGCTGTTTTTGTCCGTTCCTGCCGCGCCTTGTGTCAGAACCAGCATTTGCCGGAGGCGTATTTGGTCACCCGGGCGATGTCGCTGCCGTGGCGGGTGACCCGGAAGCGCTTTTTGAACTGGTACTTCTGCTTGCACTGCGGGCACTGCATGGTGACCAGCATCGTCTGGCTGAGGACGTTGTCCTGGCTGGCCATGCTGCGCTTGAGCTCCTTGCAGTTCTGGTAGTGCCCCAGGACCCCGCACTTCGGGCAGTGGATCTTCTTGGCGCAGATCAGGAACAGCAGATGGATCCACAGGCCGGCGATCAGCGTCATGGCGACCGCCGCGATCAGGTAGAACAGCAGCTTGTAGCCGTTCGACTCCTGTTCCGGGACGGAGAAGGAGGTGTTGAAGCAGTACACCATCAGCAGGCAGGCGCCCCCTGTCAGCAGGGCGCACAAAAGCGCGGCGGCGGCGTTGATCAGCATCTTTTTCGTGCGCGGTTTCATCCGGGGCTTTCTCCTTTCGGTCAGGACGGTCAGGCGATATGGTGGCACGCGGCGAAGTGGCCGGGCTCCGTTTCCGTGAGCGCCGGCTTCTGTTCCGCGCACAGGGCCGTGCACCGGGGGCAGCGGGTGCGGAAGGGGCAGCCCGAGGGCGGGCTGGCCGGGTTGGGCACGTCCCCTTCCAGCACGATGTGGGAGGACTTACGCGTCGGGTCGTGGGCAGGCACGGCGCTGAGCAGCGCCTGGGTGTAGGGATGGACGGGATGGCGGTACACCGCCTCCGTATCGCCCAGCTCCATGATGGAGCCCAGGTACATGACCCCCACCGAGGCGCTGATGTGGCGCACCACGTTCAGGTCGTGGGAGATGAAGACCATCGACAGCTCCATCTCCTGCTGCAGCTCCATCATCAGGTTCAGGATCTGCGCCTGGATGGAAACGTCCAGCGCGGAGACCGGCTCGTCCGCCACCACGAAGCTGGGGCGGGTGATCAAGGCCCGGGCGATGGAGATGCGCTGCTTCTGCCCGCCGGAAAACTGGTGGGGATAGCGCTCCAGCTGGTCCTCCGTCATGCCGATGCGGGCAAGCATCTCCAGGACGCGCGCCCGGAGCTCCGCGTCGCTGAGGCGGAAATGGACGCGCAGGGGCTCGCTCAGCAGCTTCCACACGTTCATCCGGGGGTTCAGGGAGGAATAGGGGTTCTGGAAGATCAGCTGCATGTCCCGGCGCTTACCGCGCATGGCCTCCTCGGAAAGCGCGCTCAGCTCCTGGCCTTTAAAGAAGATTCTGCCGCCCGTGGGCTCGATCAGCCGCAGGACGGCGGCGCCGGCCGTGGTCTTCCCGCAGCCGGATTCGCCGACCAGCCCGAACACCTCCCGGGGGCGGACGGAAAAGCTCACGTCCTCCACCGCGTGGACATGGCCGGTCACCCGCCGCATCAGCCCGCGGCGGACCGGGAAATACACCTGCAGGTGTTCCACCCGCAGCAGGGCGTCGTCGCGTCCGCCGTTCATGCTTCCACCTCCTCGCTGTGCAGGAAGCAGCGGCACAGGTGCCCCGGCGCCGCTTCGGTGAGGGCGGGCATTTCACGCCGGCAGCGCTCGGTGCAGCGATCGCAGCGGTCGGCAAAGCGGCAGCCCTGCAGCCACTGGCCGCCCGGCGGCACGATGCCGGGGATGGTGTACAGCATCCGGGACGCCCCGCCCAGGGAGGTGACCGCCCGCAGCAGCCCCTGGGTATAGGGGTGGGCCGTGCGGGCAAACAGCTCCGTCACCTCCGCCTGCTCCACGATCTGCCCGGCGTAGAAGACCGCGACCTCCTCGCAGGTCTCGGCGATGACGCCCAGGTCGTGGGTGATCATGACGATGGAGGTGTCGTTCTGCTCCTTGAGGCTGTTCATCAGCCTCAGGATCTGTGCCTGGATCGTTACGTCCAGGGCGGTGGTGGGCTCGTCGGCCAGCAGAAGCCTCGGGCGGTTCATCAGGGCGATGGCGATCATGATGCGCTGCAGCTGCCCGCCGGACAGCTGGTGGGGATAACTGGACAGCGTCTGTTCCGGCCGGGGGATGTTGACCTGCCGGAGCATTTCCAGGGACCTTTCCCTTTTTTCCGCCCGGGACAGGTCCGGATGATGGAAGGAAAGCGCTTCCGCCATCTGCATCTCCACGGTGAAGATCGGGTCCAGGGAGGTCATGGGCTCCTGGAAGATCATCGAGATCTCCTCCCCCCGGACCGCCTGCATCTCCTTTTTGCTGAGCTTCAAAAGTTCCTTTTCGCCCGCCCGGCTGTCGTACCGGATGGACCCTTCGCTGACCCGGAGCGGGTAGGGCAGCAGGCCCAGGACGGCGTTGGCGGTGATGCTCTTGCCGCAGCCGGATTCCCCGACGATCCCGAAGGAGCACTTTTTTCGGATGGAAAGGTCCACCCGGTCCAGCAGCCGCACCGTCTCCTTGCCCCGGAGGGTGGTGATCCTGAGGCCGCTGATCTTCAGTAATTCGTCCACTGCCGTCCCTCCTTACAGCTTGAGCTTCGGGTCCAGCACGTCCCGCAGCGCGTCGCCCAGAATGTTGAACGACAGGATCGTCAGGATGATGAACAGCGCCGGGAAAAGGACCAGCCAGGGCGCTCGCTCCATGTATTTGCGGGCGTCCGACAGCATGGAGCCCCAGGAGGGGTTGGGCGGCTGGATGCCCAGGCCCAGAAAGCTCATGGACGCCTCCGTCAGGATCGCGCCGGAAAGGGCCAGCGTGGCCTGCACGGTGAAGGGCGCCATGACGTTGGGGGTCACGTGCCGGAAGAGGATCTTCATCTTCGTCAGGCCGATGGAGCGGGCGTTGGCGATGTAGTCGGTGGACTTGACCGTCTTGACCGAGGCCCGCACCGTCCTGGCAAAGACGGGGATGTTGACGATGCCGATGGCGATCATGGTGTTCAGGATGCTGGTGCCCAGGACGGAGACGATGAACAGCGCCAGGAGGATGGAGGGGAAGGCGAAGATGACGTCCATGGCCATCATGATGGCCGTCTCGACCTTGCCTTCAAAGAAGCCTGCGATCAGCCCGAACAGGTAGCCGAAGCCCGCCGCGATGCCCACGGCGACGATGCCCACCTCCAGGGAGACCTGGGCGCCGTAGACGATGCGGCTGAAGACGTCCCGCCCGAAGTGGTCGGTGCCGAACCAGTACTTGGCGCAGGGGCCCAGCAGCTTTTCCTTGGCGTGCATTTTGGCCGGGTCGTACTGGGCGATCCAGGGGGCGAAAACGGCCAGCAGGATCACCAGCCCCACGCCGATCAGGCCGGAGCGGCCCATCGGGTCCGCCCACAGCTGGCGGAGCAGGCTTTCGTTCCCCGGCAGAGCGCGGTTGATGATGATTTCCTTCTTCTTCATATCCGCTCTCCTCATCAGCTGTACGTGATCCGGGGATCGATGTAGGTGTACAGGATGTCCACCAGGAGGTTGACGATCACGTACACGAAGGCGATGAACAGCACGCACCCCTGCACCACCGGGTAATCCCGCTGGGAGATGCCCGTCAGCACCAGCTGGCCCAGGCCGGGGATGGAGAAGATCTGCTCGATCACCACCGTGCCGCCCATCAGGCTGCCGATCTGCATCCCGATCAGGGTGACGATGGGGATGGAGCTGTTGCGGAACGCGTGGCGGAAAATGGTCACCCGCTCCGGCGCGCCCTTGGCCCGCACCGCCTTGATATAGTCCTGCCGGAGCACTTCCAGCATGGACGAGCGCGTCATGCGCATCACGGACCCGGCCATCACCGAGCCCAGCACGAACGCCGGCAGTAGCATGATCTGCATGTTGGTGCCGAAGTTTTCCAGCAGGCCCACGTACTTGACCGGGGTGTGGTAGTTGAACGTCTTGGACAGAAACAGGATCAGCAGCGTGGCCGAGGCGAAATTGGGCACGGACACCCCGAGCAGCGCGACCACGCGGACGACGCGGTCCGAAACGGAGTTGCGCTTCAGGGCCGAAAGGACGCCCAGGGGCAGCGCGATGATCCAGGCGATGATGCAGGCCAGCACCGCCAGCTCCGCCGAGATCCGGAACCGGCTCAGGATCTCCGGAAAGACCGGCGCGCCGGTGCGGAAGGACTCGCCGAAATCCCCGGTAACGGCCTTGCCGATCCAGGAAAAATACTGCTGCCACAGGGGCTTGTCCAGCCCCAGCTTGGCCTCCCACATGGCCCGCAGCTCCGGGGTCTCCTCGATGCCCAGGATGCCGGACACCACGTCGCCCGGGATCAGCTGCATGATGACAAAGATGCAGATGCTGATCCCGATCAGGATCGGGATCAGCGTAAGCAGCCGCCGGATAATATAATCACGCATGTTGCACTCCTGCTGAAAAACGAAGGATCGGACGGGAAAGGGAAGAGGGGGAGACGATGACGGGCGAGGGAATAACGCCGGGCCGACCACTAAGGGGAAGCGGGCCGGCAGGCCCCTTTGGAGCCTCATCAGGCCCATCAGGCAGTGGGACGGATGAAGCCGGGGGATCGGCATCAATAATGGGGGAAAGATTGTGAATCCAACCTCATCCGGCCCTCCGGGCCACCTTCCCCATAGGGGAAGGCTTCAATCATGCCAGGCTGGCTTCTAAAGCTTTCCTCGCCGGGGGTCCGCAGCGCCCGGAAAACAGCACGGTGTGCTGTTTAAGCGAGGACGGGCCGGCAGGCCCCGGGACATTTTCACCGAACAGCGGGCCGGCCAATCAAGCCTTCCCCACTGGGGAAGGTGGCCCGGAGGGCCGGATGAGGTTCTGATCATTTATTCCCATCATTCAAAAGACTTATCAGAACCTGCTGATTTCTGTGCAGCAGGCCGGCTGATTAAGCCTTTCCCTATGGGGGCTGTGAGGGCCCGGAAAATGATCCGGTGGGTTGCGAGGGCCCGAAGAA
>CAMJXZ010000243.1 GCA_946409855.1 uncultured Clostridia bacterium
CCATTCCAGCGCCTGCTGGATCCTGTCCACCAGGACGCCCTCATGGTTGGACTGGAAGATCTCCACCTCCAGCCCGGTTTCCCGGGCGGTTTCCCGGATCGCCTCCGTCAGCGCCTGATAGCTTTCGCTGCCGTAAACCGCCGGCTCACGAACCCCCAGCAGGTTCAGGTTCGGCCCGTTCAGCACCAAAACGCGCATAAAAATCCTCCAGAATGGCCTTGGCCAGTTTGTCCAGGGAAGCGGTGTTGTGAAAAACCTGGTCCGCCAGCGCCTGGTAATAGGGCATCCTGGTTTCCCGCATCCTGGCCAGCACCCGCTGGGACTGGGAAAGGGGACGGTTTTCCGTATCCAGTGCCTCCAGCGGCCGGTCGATCAGGCAGATGTACCCGTTCAGCCGCATGATGTCCCGGTTTTCCTCCCGCAGCACCGCCCCGCCGCCGGTCGCGATAACGCGTCCCCCTTCGGCGCAGGCTTCCCTGAGCACCTCGGTCTCCATTTCCCGGAAGCCGTTTTCCCCGTAATGCTCGAAGATGGCCGGGATCTCCATCCGTGTCTTCTGCACCAGCATGGCGTCCGTATCCAGGAAGGGGCGGGACAGGGCCCGGCTCAGCAGCTTCCCCACGGACGTTTTGCCGCTGCCCGGCATCCCGATCAGGATCAGGTCCGCCTGTTCCCGGTACATCGCCCGGTAGGCGCGGTCCGCCTCCAGGACGGAGACCGGACGGTCCAGAAACAGTTCTTCCGCCGCGCAGGCCTGTTCCACCAGCATCCTGAGGCCGTTGGCATACTTGAGGCCCCGCTTTTCCGCCTCCAGGGTCAGCCGGGTGCGCAGGGGGCGGTAGACCACGTCCAGCACCGCCTCCAGCCGGGGCAGCCGGGAAAGGTCCAGCAGCGGCGCCTCGTACTGATGCGGATACATCCCCACCGGGGTGGTATTGATGACGATCTGCGCGTTTTCCGCCGTGCGGTACACGTTCTCATAGTTGATCGGCCCCGAGCGGGACACCCGGTAGATCTTGGCGGCCCCGCCCGCCTGGGCGGTGTACCAGGCCGTATGGGCCGTACCGCCGGTGCCCAGGATCAGCACCACCCTGCCTTCAAAGGAAACGCCCGCCCGGTCCGCCATGTTGATCAGGCCGGTGATGTCCGTATTGTCCCCTAAGAGCGAGCCGTCCGCTTCCCGAACGACGGTGTTGACTGCGCCGGTGGCCTGCGCCTTCTCGGAAAGCCGGTCACACAGGTTCAGCACCGTCTGCTTGTAGGGGATGGTCACGTTGAGGCCGTCAAAATCCCCGGAACGGAGAAAGGCCGTCAGTTCCGAGGCGTCCAGATCCTTCAGATGGAAATCCGGGTTGCCCAGCAGCGTGTGGAGCCGCGGGGAAAAGCTGTGCCCCAGCGGATGGCCGACCAGGTAATAACTCATGAACGCACCTCCTGTCCAGACGGATGTTCCGTAAGCAGCCCGGCCTGATACGCCCGGGACAGGCGCAGGATCTCGACGTACAGCGCCCGGGCATAATCCGCCAGCTCCCCGGACCGGGCCGCGGCGGAGCCGAGAATGGCTTCCTCCCGGGCCGGATCGCGCACCGGCGCGCCGTTTTCCTTTTTCCAGGCGGCTGCCCGGGCGGACAGCTCCATCCGCCTCAGGAACAGCGGCAGCAGCTGCTCATCCACCCGGTTGATTTCATCCCGGATCTCTTCCAGATTCATCGGTTCTCTCCTATTATATATCATCACAGCAGGAAATCTGCCAGCGCCAGGGCCACCGCGGCCTCCACGCAGGGGACCGCCCGGAGGGCCACGCAGGGGTCATGCCGGCCCTGAACGGAAATGGTTTTCTCTTCCATCCGGGACAGGCTCACGGACGGCTGCGGCCTGCGGATGGACGGGGTCGGCTTAAAGGCGGCGCGGAAAAGCAGCGGAGCGCCGTCCGACAGCCCGCCGAGCACCCCGCCGGCATGGTTGGAAAGAAGGGAAGGCCGTCCGTCCCGCGCCGTATAGCCGTCGTTGTTTTCGGACCCTTTCAGGACCGACGCGGCAAAGCCCTCCCCGAACTCCAGGCCCTTGACGGCCGGAATGGCAAAGACGGCCTGGGCGACGCGGTTCTCGATTCCCCCGAACATCGGCTCCCCCAGCCCGGCCGGCAGCCCAATCGCCGCGCATTCCACGACGCCGCCCACGGAATCCCCTTCCAGGCGGGTTTCTTCCAGAAGGGCCCGCATTTGAGCCTCCCGGGCTTTGTCGAGCACGGGAAAGCCGAGTCTGAGGCTCAGCAGCGTCTCCCTGTCCGTAAAAAGCGGGTCCAGCGCCCGGTCCCGCACGCCGCCCGCGGAAAGCAGATGCGCCCCGATGAATACGCCCCTTCTTTCAAGCAGCTGCATAAGGATCCCGCCGGCGGCGCAGAAAGGAGCGGTCAGCCGGCCGGAAAAATGGCCGCCGCCCCGGATGTCCTCAAACCCGCGGTATTTGACATGCGCCGGGTAATCGGCATGCCCCGGCCGGGGGGTATCTTTGAGGGCGTCATAATCGGCAGGCCTCGCGTCCGCGTTGTCCATCAGCACGCACAGCGGCGCGCCGCAGGTGAAACCGTTCAGAAGGCCCGATACGATATGCGGTTCATCCGTTTCCCGGCGGGCGGTGGTTCCCGCCTGCCCCGGCGCGCGGCGCGAGAGGAATTGCCGTAAGGCGACCAGGTCCACCGCTTCCCCCGCGGGCAGCCCGTCCAGCACGCAGCCGATCTTTTCCCCGTGGGACTGGCCGAAGATGCTCACGCGGATCTTATTCCCGAATATCGATGACATGATGCGTCCCTCCCAGGGCAGAGATATCCTGCCAGAAACCCGGCCAGGATTTCCGGACAGCCTGCGCGTCCGTGATGACGCTGGGCCCGAGGCAGCGGGACGCGGCCACGGCGGCGGCCATCGCCAGCCGGTGGTCCCCCAGGCACAGCGCCGTTCCGCCCGCGCATCGGGACGCGCCGCGGATCAGGAGCTGATCCCCCTCCGTTTCCGCGCGGCCGCCCAGCGCGTTCACCAGGTCCCTCAGGCCCGAAAGCCTGTCGCTTTCCTTGAAGCGCAGGCGGCCGGCGCCCAGCAGCCTGCTCTCCCCGGGCGCGTGCATCAGCAACGCCGCCAGCGCAGGCGCCAGGTCCGGTATATCGGAAACGTCCTCATCCGCCGGCCGCATCGCGTCGCCTGCCCGGACGGTGATCGCGTCCCCCTCCGTTTCCACGCGGGCGCCCATCCTTTGCAGGACCGGCAGGATCCGCCGGTCCCCCTGCAGGCTGTCCGCGCGGAGGCCCCGCACGGTGACCGGGCCGGACAACGCCCCCAGCGCGAGGGCGAACGCCGCGGCGGACCAGTCCCCCTCCGGGCACACGGTGCCGGGGCTTGTACAGCGCTGGCCGCCGGGGATGACGATTTCCCGCTCCGTGACCTCCGCCCGCACCCCGAACAGGGCCATGACCGCCCGGGTCATTTCGATATAGCCATAGGATTCCAGCCGGCCCTCTATATGGATAACCGTCTCCCCCAGCAGCGGCGCGGCCAGCATCAGCCCCGTAAAATACTGGGAGCTAATGTTCCCCGGCAAGGAGAAGCACCCGCCGGTGAGCCCGCCCGAAAGGGACAGAATATGCCCTTCATGGGAAACTCGCGTCCCGTGGCCGGAAAGCGCCCCGATCAGTTCCCGGACCGGCCGGTAGGCAAGCCGTTCGCGGCCGGTAAAGGACGCACCGCCCAGGGCCGAAGCGACCGGCAGCAGAAAGCGGAGCGTGCTGGCGCTTTCCCCGCAGTCCAGCAGCGGGCCGGAAACCGGGCGGCCGGACAGGGGCGTCACCGTCACCCCGTCCTCGCTTTGGGAAAGCTTCGCCCCCAGCGCCCGGAGGCAGGCGGCCGTGGCCCGCAGATCGTCATTCCAGCCGGAAAAACGGATCTCCGTCGGCCTGTCCGCCAGGGCGGCGCAGATCAGCAGCCGGTGCATGTACGATTTGGAGGGCTGCGCCCGCAGCGTGCCCCGGGCGGAAAAAGGAGCGATCTGGATGTTCACGCCGTCAGCCCCTTTTCAAGATAATCGGCAAAAGCGTCCAGGGAGAGCGAATGAAGCGCCGCCTCCCCCAGCCGGAGGGGGACGCAGACGGTGATCCGTTCGTCCGTCCGTTTTTTATCCCGCAGCGCCGCCTGATACACCTCCGCGAAGGAAAAGCCGCAGGCAGCCGGCAGGCCGTTTGCTTCCGCCCCTTTCAGAATAATCGTTTCGGACAGATTCGTCAACCCCATTTTCCTGGCCGCCCGGGTTTCCGCCGCCATCCCGACGGCCACCGCTTCCCCGTGGGAAAGGGTGTACCCGCTCAGCGCCTCCAGCGCGTGGCCGACCGTATGGCCGAAATTGAGCAGCTGCCGCCGGCCCCGGTCCCGTTCGTCGCCCGCGACAAAGCCGCATTTGATCTCCACATTCCTTTGAACCAGGGCCGGCAGGCCGTCCCGCCAGCGGCCGGACGCCACCTTCTCAAACAGATCCGCGTCCGCCAGCACCCCGTGCTTGAGCATCTCGGCGGCGCCGTCCCGCAGGCACCTTTCCGGCAGGGTCGCAAAAGTGTCCGTATCGCAGACCACCAGCAGGGGCTGGTGAAACGCGCCGACCAGGTTCTTGCCCTCCGGCAGGTCGACGCCGGTCTTGCCGCCCACTGAGGCGTCCACCGCGCCGAGGAGGGTGGTGGGCACCTGGACAAACGGGATCCCCCGCTGATAGGTCGCCGCCGCGAACCCGGCCAGGTCCCCCGTGACCCCGCCGCCCAGGGCGACCAGCAGATCCGCCCGGGTGAGCCCGCTCCGGATCAGGAACCGCTGGATATCCAGCCAGGTCTCCGCCGTTTTGGAAGCCTCCCCGGCGGGAAACACGAAATGAACGGGGTCAAAGCCCGCTCCCCGGAGGGCTGCCAGCGCCTGAGCCAGATACAGAGGGGCCACGGCGCTGTCCGTCACCACGGCGGCCCGGCAGGGGACATGCACCGCCCGCAGCTCCTCCCCGAGCTTACGCAGCAGCCCTTCCCCGATCAGCACCCGGTACGGCGCTTCCCCCGGTATACAAACGGTTTTCATGGTTAGTTCCTTTCAAAAAAACCGGACAGGATGATCCGTCCGGTTTGGTTTTATCCGGTAGCTGTTCAGTCAAAGACAGAACATGTACCGCATGGGGTCCTGCGGTCCGGGACCTGCCGGCCCGTTCGCCGGTGAAAACAAGGAAAACCTCATCCGTCACGCCTTCGGCGCGACACCTTCCCCAGTGGGGAAGGCTTTTGG
>CAMJXZ010000244.1 GCA_946409855.1 uncultured Clostridia bacterium
TCATCGACGTCAACGGCGCGGAAAAGCTGATGGGCAAGGGCGATATGCTCTACCAGCCCACCGGCGCCCCCAAGCCCACCCGCGTGCAGGGCTGTTTCGTGTCCGATGACGAGGTGGCCCGGATCACCGAAAATATCGTCGTGCGCTACCGGGCGGATTACAACACGGACATCCAGAACCAGATGGAGCAGTCCCAAGACAGCGGCAAGGGCGCCCAGGACGACGCCCCCGGCGAAACCCTGGAAGGGGAGTTCAACGACCTTCTGACCAACGCCGTGCGCATGGCCGTGGAGGACGGACAGACGTCCATCAGCATGCTGCAGCGCCGCCTGCGGGTGGGCTACGCCCGCGCCGGCCGTCTGGTGGACGAGATGACCAAGATGGGCATCGTATCGGAAGCCGAGGGCAGCAAGCCCCGGAAAGTCCTCATCACCCGGGAACAGTTCATGGACTGGGCCCAGGAGCACAACGCGAGCTGATGATATCAACGAAGCCGGGCTTTGGCGGCCCGGCTTTTTTCAGGGCCGGACAAATTGATCAGAAAGGGGGAACTCCGGATGACGAAACAGGGATTGATGAAGCTTCTTTTGCGGATGCGGCCGGATGACGGTTCTGCCGGCATCGCCCGTTGGCTGGCCCGGAAGCAGGCGGAACGCCTGGATGATCCCAAGCTTCTGCCCCTGCTCCGGGAAGTGATCGAAGAAAACCCGGGGAAAGAACAGCAAGCGCTCCGGCGCAGCGCGTACCTGGTCATGGCTTCGCTGCTCCGGCAGAAACCGGACCCGGCGTATTGCCAGTTCCTGGCGGACCGGGCCGGGGCGGAAAGCGATCAATACATCCTGGATTCCCTGCTGAACGATATCGCCCGGCTGCGGATGCCGCCTGAGGTGCGGATGGATGAAGTCGCTTTGAAAGCCCAAAGCGAAGCATGGCTGGTCCGGCACAGCGCGATCCGCGCCCTGGGCGCCTCGGCGTCTCCCTGCTGCCTGGAAGCGGCGCGGGCATGGGCCGGACAGACGGACGAAAAAACGTACAATTATGAAATTACCTATGCCTGCGCGGCTCTGGGGCGGACCGGCGGGCCGGAGGACATCCCGCTCCTTAAGAAGCATCTGGACGCGAAAACGCGGGACGTCCGGGATGCCGCCCGGTTTGCCATGGACCGCATCCTGGAAAGAAACGGGGATGCAGCACAGACCCGGCAAAGCGAAGGCACACGGGTTTAAGCGAAGGCACGGAAAGCTTTCCGTGAGGGGTGAACACAAACATCAGACAAACGGAGGCAGAGAAGGCTTATGAGCATCGGATACAGAAAGCTGACAGAAAGCGACCTGGAGACGTTCATCGGGCTCAGGATCGCCCAGCTCCGGGAAGAGGGGGCGAAGGAGGACACCGACCTAAGGCCGGCCCTCCTGGATTACTATCACCGGCATCTGGCCGACGGGACGTTTGTGTCCTGGCTGGCGGAAGACGGCGGCAGGATCGTCGGCACCAGCGGCATGTCCTTCGTGGAAAAGCCGCCGTATTTCGGCTGCCCGACAGGGAAGATCGGCCTGCTTTCCAGCATGTACACCGACCCCGCCTTCCGCCGCCGTGGGATCGCCCGGGAGCTTCTGCGCAGGGTCGTTTCGGAGGCGAGGGCGTACGGCTGCGGCGCGGTGCAGATCACCGCGTCGGACATGGGCGTGCTGCTGTATACCGACTTCGGTTTTGTGAAAAACGGGAATTTCATGCAGTACAGGCTGTAACCGGCAATCGTCTCCGGGACGGGGCTGCGCCCGGGAACGCCGGCGCGGCATCGCCGAAGGTTTTGAATGACCGGGAATATCACGGGGCGTTCTGACATATGAATCAGGGAGGATACGCATGGGGGAAAGCGGGATACCGGCGGGGATGAGCCTGCGGCAATCCATCTATCGGATGACGGAACGGATCTGCGGCATCCTGGAGCATCACGTCCACAGCATATGGCTGTACGGCAGCGTTGTGCTGGATGACTTCCGTCCCGGCTGGAGCGATATCGACCTGCTGGTCCTGGCCGGCGGCCCCATCACGGAAGAGCAGGCGCGGCAGCTTGTCCGGCTGCGTCAAACCATGCTGGAATCAGAACCGGACAATCCGTATTACCGTTCCTTTGAGGGGATCATCGCCGATATCAGCGAGTATCTTGCGGGCGCGTACAACAGATTGGTGTACTGGGGGACTTCCGGCGAGCGGATCACCGACCGGTATCATCCGGATGTGTTTTCACGGTACGAGCTGGCCAGGTACGGAAAATGCGTTTACGGACAGGGGGACAGGAGCATTTTTATGCTGCCGTCGGAAAAGGAACTGACAGAGGCCGTCCGGCGGCATGATGAAGCCATCCGCCAGTACGCGGTCCGGACGGATGAGAAGCTTTATTCCTGCGGCTGGCTGCTGGACATCGCCCGATGCGTTTATACGCTGAGATATCATGACGTCATTTCGAAAACGCAGGCGGGCGTCTGGGCGCTGTCCGCGCACGTCTTTGAAAATGAGGAGCCGCTCAGGCAAGCGCTCTTGATCCGGCAGGACCCGCTTGCTTACAGGGACCGGGACGACGTCAGGCGGTGGCTCAGGGAACTGGGCCCGGACGTTCAGCGGTACGCGGATGTGCTGGAACGGGAACTGTATCTGGCCGATCCCTGCGGCGCGTCGTCCCTTTCCTTCCGTAAAACCAAGGAGCTTGCCGTGCTGGAAGACATTTCGGTTATCCGGGAGGATCGGTTGGACCCGGACCGGGTCCCCGGAACGGACGAACCTTATTTCAAAATGATCCGCCGGCTTTTAGGACTCCCTCGCCCCGAACTGCCGCCGGGATATCAGGAAGTCCGGTGCGGCGCGGGGGATCTGGCCCGTCATATCGGCGAGTGCTACGCGGCGGAGGTCCTTTCGGAAGAAGCGCTGCGCGCCCGGGCATTGCAGCCTGATTTTGAGCCTGATCTGTGGCTGGCCGTTCTGGACACGGGCACCGGGAAAATCGCCGCTTCCGGGATCGCGGAGGCGGATGCAAGCATCCGGGAAGGGACGCTTGAATGGATCCAGGTTTCCCCGGAGTACAGACGGCGGGGGCTTGGCCGGTATATCGTCTGCGAACTGCTGCGAAGGCTTCAGAGCAAGGCGGACTTTGTCACGGTTTCCGGGAAGATGAACAGCCCGGATCACCCGATCGAGCTGTATCGTTCCTGCGGATTTGACGGGTGCGTGGTATGGCATGTTGTCCGGAACGGCCGCGAGGAACGGAGCACAGGGGATATGGCGGACAAGTCCGGCGATGCAGCTGAACAATCGAGCGGAAACGGGGATGCAAATGAAAAAAATAATGACTGACGGCCTGATTTACGAAGTGCTGTCCGTCGTGGGGGAGATTCCCTTTGGAAGGGTCGCTACCTACGGGCAGATCGCCCGGCTGATCGGCAGGGAGAAGAACGCCCGGCTGGTGGGAAGGATCCTGAGCTTTTCAGAGTTTTACGGCGATTATCCCTGCCATCGGGTGGTCAGCTGCGCGGGGCGCCTGGCCCCGCATTTTCCAGAGCAGGAATCCCTGCTGCGTCAGGAAGGCGTGCGCTTCCTGCCCAGCGGGCATGTGGATATGAAGCGGTTTCAATGGGGCTGCTGAATACCGGAAAGGAAACAAGCCATGAAAACATGCTTTGCGCCCGGCTGCGCCCTGAAAAAAAAACCGGCCGGATCTGATCGCCCGGATGACGGCGTTTCTCCTGGAAAGGGGACTCATCGAAGGCACCTTTGCGCCCTGCTGCAAGGAAGAAGGGCTGTCCTTCAAGGAAGAAACGGCGCTGATCGTCTGCTGCCCGGGCTGCGCCTTTCACTTTGGCCTGATGGAGAATGTCCGGGTGGTTTCCCTCTGGAAGATTCTGCCTGAGACGGATTTCCCATTTCCCGATTACGGCGGGCAGGTCATGACGATTCATGACGCCTGCCGTCAGCGGAACCGGCGCAGCGCGGAGATGCAGGATTCCGCCCAGGCCCTGTGCTCGCGCATGCGCATCGCGCTCATCGAGCCTGCCCTGACCCGGGACGAAACGCCCTGCTGCGGCGGCAGCGCCAAGGATCTTTCCCTCCGGCGGGCCATGGCCCAAAGACGGGCGGACAGCCTGCCCTGCAAGGATGTGGCGCTGTACTGCACCGGCTGCGTCCGCAGCTTCAGCGTGACCGGCGCCGTGCCCCATCATCTGCTGGACCTGCTGTACGGCCGGATAACGGAGGGGCTGACGCTGCCTGATCAAACCGCTGGGCCGGACCCGGGTCCGGCCCGGCGCTGACGGCGCGGGACGCGCGTATGAATGAACCGCAGAAACACGGCGGCGCCGTCCGGCCAACGGGAAATCATGGTTGTCCCGCCTTCCTTTCTGTGCTATAATGGCGCTGCATGATCTGAAAGCACCTGGAAACAGAGAGCTTCTGAACAGGCCCGCGCAGCCGGGCCGAACAAATCAATCCGGACCCCGCCGCGCCGAACGGGGCCCTGTCTGCGGGAGCGAAGCATGACAAAAAAAGAATCGGTCATCGTGCTGCTGTCCATCACCCTGTGCTGGAGTTCCTCCTATGTCTTTATCAAAGCGGTGCCGGACGACCTCTCGGTTTATTCCTATCTGGCGCTTACCTCCGGGGCGGCGGCCCTGCTGCTGTCCATCCTGTCCTGGAAGCGCTTCCGGGCCATGAACCGGAGAACGCTCTGGCAGGGGCTGGTTCTGGGCCTGCTCATCACCGGCAACATGGCCTTTGAAAAGCTGGGGCTGGACCATCTGCCCGCTTCCTCGGTCAGCGCCCTGGAGGCTCTCAACATCATCATCGTGCCCATCATCCTGCTGCTGAAGAGGAAGTTCCCCACGCTGAACAACATGGTTGGCATCGCGATCATCTTACTGGGGATCGTCATCACCAGTCTCTCCTCGATGAAGGGCGGCGGAGTGCTGGGGATCCTGTTCATCATCGGCTCCTGCGTGATGATGTCCCTCTATACCATCCTGGCCACCGAATACACCAAAGAAAACGATCCCATACTCCTGACCATCCTCCAGCTGATCGTTACGGCCGTGACGGGATTCATCCTGTGGACCGCCACGGACCCGGCATCCCTGGGCAGGATCCGGTGGTCCAATGAGACCATCTCGTACATCTTTATCCTGGCTTTCTTCTCCAAGGCCTACGCCTACACCATGCTGATGTACGCGGACCGGTACGCGGACGCCATCAGCGTGACCGTGATCGCCGCGCTGGACCCCGTCGTCACCCTGCTGATGGCGCTCGTCATCCC
>CAMJXZ010000245.1 GCA_946409855.1 uncultured Clostridia bacterium
AACAGGTCTCCGCCCTGCTGGCCAAGTACGAGGAACTGACCGGCGTGAAGATCGTTTTCCAGCCCACCACTTCCACTCAGTACAACGCCACGCTGCGCCAGCAGCTGGATGGCGGCATCGGCCCCGACCTGTTCTACAGCCGCACCTATGCAACCGGCGCCGAACTCTATGACAACGGCTTCAATGTGGCCTGCAATGACATCCCCGGCGTCATGGACAACTTCACCGCCACCGCGCTGGAAGGCTTCACCGCCGCCGACGGCAGCGTTTTCGCTGTGCCCTTCGCGGCTGTCAGCCACTTCGTGTACTACAACAAGGGCATTTTCGCCGAGAACAACATCGAAGTGCCCGCCACCTTCGAAGATTTCCTGGCCGCCTGCGAACAGCTGAAGGCCGCCGGCATCACCCCGCTGGCCAACGGCATCGCCGCCAACTGGGATATCCTGGAATGCGTGCTGTGCAGCATGGTGCCCAACTACATCACTGCCGAAGAACGCGTCGCCTATGAAAAGGGCGAAAAGAAGCTGAACGACGAGACCTGGGTGCAGATCTTCACCGACTTCGCCAAGCTGGTTCCCTACTTCCCCGAAGCGTTCGCTTCCATCGATAATGACGGCGCCAACGTCATGTTCGGTCTGGGCCAGAGCGCGATGCTGATCGACGGCTCATGGAGCTACGGTACCCTGTCCAGCGACGAGTATGACATTGAAGTCGGCTTCTTCCCCATGCCCGCCCCCGCCGGCAAGGCTGCCGGTTTCAGCCTGCATCCCGACTTCGGCATTGCCGGCAATGCCGCTTCCGCCCATCTGGAAGAGGTCAAGGCCTTCTTGGGCTGGCTGGCTTCCGTTGAAGGCGCGAAAGAAGCCGCCAAGGTCATTCCCGAAGGCTTCCTGCCCCTGATCAACGCCGATGTGGCCCCCGAAGGCAGCATCATTTCCGAGATGAACGCTGTAGGCGAAGGCAAGAACGCCGACCGCCGTTTCGTTTGGAACATGATGGCTCTGTATACGCCCTTCGTGGATCAGCTGAACGCCATCGCCCGCGGCGAACAGACCCCCCAGGGTGCGGCGGACGTGATCAACGCCGCCTGGGAAGCGGAACTTGCCAAATAATCCCGATCTGATCCAGCAGGGCAGGCTGCGGCCTGCCCTGCTCTTCCTTCTTTTTATGGAAAAGGAGTGGACGCGCTATGCCGGCAAAACCGAAAAAGATCCAGGCCTTCCAGGGCGGGAAAAGCATCAAGCCCGGTGGCATTTACTGGATGCGCTATGTGCTGCCAGCAATGGTGTTTTACGTGATTTTCATGGCCTATCCCATGCTGGATTCCGTACGCCTGTCCCTGTACGAGGGGACGGCGGGCGTGCGCCAGTATGTGGGCTTTGCCAACTATGTGCGTCTGTTCACGGATGAAGTGGTCTCCACCCGCTTCTGGAACGCGTTCAAAAATAACTGGGTCTTTTTCGCCTATCACATGCTGGTGCAGAATTCGCTGGGCATCCTGTTCGCGGCCATCCTGACCAACCGCACGATGAAAGGGCGTTCGTTTTACCAGACGCTGATTTTTATCCCCTGCACCGTGGCCGTGCTGGTGACCGGCTATCTGTTCAAGATGATGATGAACCCGCAGTGGGCGAAGGCTCCGCTGGAAAAGGTGGGCTTGGGCTTCCTGGTACACTCCCCGCAGGGGTGGCTGGGCGACCCGGGGACGGCCCTGTCCGCTGTCTCCCTGGTATCCGTCTGGCAGTGGGTGGGCATTCCCACGATGATGTTCGTGGCCGCTTTCCAGAGCATTGACGACGACCTGATCGAGGCCGCCTCCATCGAGGGAGCAAACCCATGGCAGCAGTTTGTCCGCATCCGCGTCCCGCTGATCATGCCGGTGATTGGCATGGTTGCCATCATGACCTTTGTTTCCAACTTCAATGCCTTTGATGTCGTCTTCTCAATGGAAACCCTGGATGGCGCGCCCAACTATTCCACCGACCTGATCGGGACGCTGTTCTACCGCTACGGCGTCGCCGGCCAGCATCCGGTAGGCATTCCGGAGCCGGGCGTCGGGTCCGCCATTTCCACCTCCATCTTCTTTATGCTTTTGTGCGGGGTCGTCCCCGTTTTGGTCAAGACGCAGGGGAAGGAGTGAGGTGGGATGGCAAAGGACAAAAAGACCCGTTCGCTCCGGATCATGAACATGCACATTCCCTATCACATCATCATGATCATCTGGTCCTTCATCGCGATGTTCCCTATGTGGTTCCTGTTTATCAACACCTTCAAGGTCAAAAAGGAAATCTACACCAACTTTTTCGGCCTGCCGTCCAAATGGACGCTTGCCAATTACCAGGCGCTGATGTCGAGCAGCGACTTTTTCGCCTACTTCCGCAATTCCTTTTTCGTCGTGGTCGTGAGCCTGTTCATGATCCTTTTCCTGGGCTCCCTGTGCGCCTACGCGCTGGCACACTGGCGCAGCAGGGCCTCCCGCGGGATTTATTTCTTCTTCGTCATCGGCATGATGCTGCCCATCAAGATCGCCACTATCCGCCTGCTGCAGATCATGAAAGCGCTGAACGTCCTGAACACCCTGTTCAGCCTGTACCCTGTGTACATCGCCATGGGCCTGCCCACCGCGGTGTTCATCCTGACGGAGTTCATTCACGGCCTGCCCGGTGAGCTTTATGAGGCGGGCTATATGGACGGGGCCAGCCGCTTCCGGATCTATTATCAGATCGTTCTTCCCCTGATCCGCCCCGCTCTGGCCACTGTGGCTATCTACAACCTGGTGCCCGTCTGGAACGACCTGTGGTTCCCGCTGATCTTTATCACCAAGGAATCACAGAAAACGGTGTTGCTGGCCGTCACTCGCCTGCAGGGCCAGTACAGCACGGACTGGCCGAAGGTCCTCACCATCCTGGCCATGAGCGCCCTGCCGGTGATCATGCTGTACCTGGCGTTTTCCAAGCAGTTTGTCAAAGGACTGACTGCCGGGGCCGTGAAAGGATAATGGCATAAAAATCAACCGCTCCCCTGCCGGCAAAGCTGCGCCGGCAGGGGAGCGGTTTTATGGACCCGTCCGGAGTACAGGATGCTCCGGGCGGGTTTTCGGTGTCATTCACTGTCTTTGGAAGCGCCCTTGGCCCAGGCGCTTCTGCCCCGGTCGCTGACCTTCCTGGCCGGAACGCCGGCGACGGCGATGTCCTCTTCCGTTACGTCCTTGTTCACCACGGCGTTGGCGCCGACGGCGACGCTGTCCGCGATGCGCGTCTTGCCCAGGATCACCGCGCCGTACCCGACGATCACCCGGTTCCCCAAGACGGGAGCGTCGTCATTCGTGCCTCCCGCCACGATGCCGACGTTCATGTGCAGCACGCAGTCTTCCCCGAGGACGGCCCCCTTGTTGATCAGCACCGGGCCGACATGCATGATCTTCAGCCCCTTGCCGCAGCTGTTGAGCGGAACATGGATCGCGTACCGGCTCTGCAGCTTCAGGAGCCGGAACCGGGTGAGCCGCAGGAGCAGGCGCTTACGGGTGTTCAGGTAATACTCGGCCTTCCTGAGCAGCTTCTGGTGCTTCCATAAAACGGCCTTTTCGCCCTGGTTCAGGAGCACTTTGAGCCCGGAGACGTTTCCGTACACGCGGTGCTCGTATTGAAGCCATTCTTTCAGTTCTTCCCTGGTGGTGATGGTCTTGTGTTCGCTCATCGGTTTACCCCTTTGCCGTTTGGCGTATCACGCGGATGCTCGCTGCGGTGCCGGATGGAATTGTCCCGTTCCGGCGATGACCGGAAAATAGCTGCAGAAAACAGATGCTTTTAACAGAAATTATACGCCTGTCCCGGAAAAAGTCAATGGGCGGAAAACGAACCGGGCAGGACAAAGGGTTCTATAAACCCCGCGGACAGGGCCGCGGGGGAGAAACTGTGTACACTTCCGGCGGTATTCCGCCGCTCAGCCGCTATTCATCCTGGCTTTTCTCACGGAAGTTCTCTGTTTACAGAATTGATTTCAACGGGCCGACCGCGGGCTTGCCGCATAAAGTATGCTGTTTTGTGCGCTGCCTGCCCGGCTATCAGTCTTCCTGCTGATCCTGTGAGGGAGGCTGAAGGGATGATTCATCCCGCGCAAGCGAGCGGCCAATCCGCTCCACCAGTCTCTCGCCGGCCCGCTTCGCGATATCCTGCTCCGGATAGAGCATATCAAAGGCATGCACGTTTGTGGGATACACATCCGCCTCCGCTTCCACGCCCGCCGCTCTCAGGTTTGCCGCATACTGAAGCGTCTCCGCGTAAAACGGTTCCCCCTCGCCCACAAAAGTATAGCAGGGCGGTAAACCGCGATAGTCCGTCTGCTGCGCCGGGGAAGCATACGGGGAGACGGCCTTCTTCGCGCTGCTGCGCAGATAGAGACGCCAGCCGATATGGTTCCTCCGGGTATTCCAGATCCTGCCGTGGTTGTCCCGGCTGCTCTCCGTGTCCAGGCTGCTGAGCATCGGGTACAGCGGGATCTGGAAGAAGACGCGGATGCCCCTGTCTCTCGCCATCATGCACACGGCGGCGCACAGCCCTCCGCCGGCGCTCTCGCCGCCCACCATGATCCGGTCGAAGCCCAGTTCTGCCCGATGCCCGTCCATATACTGAAGGACAGTAAAGCAATCATTCACCGCGGCCGGATACGGATGCAGCCAGGCCAGCCGGTATCCCGGAGAAAAAACCGTCAGGCCGAAGTGCTTCATGAGATTCGCGGCGCGGCTCATGTACACCATTTCTTTCATCCCCGTGATATAGCCGCCGCCATGGATCCAGAGCAGTCCCACGCGCGCGGGTCTGACGGTTTTGGGCTTCAGAATCAGGGTCGGCACACCGCCGATTTTCTGCTTTTGTACGGACATATCATGATCCGGTTTCAGGCTGATCTTCATTGTGCCGCCTTTCTACAGACTGGTCCAAAGAAGCAGCGCCGCCGCAATCACCGCGTGAACCGTAACCGTATCATATTCACTGGGCGAGAACAGCTCCGCCGCCGTACCAGGCAATGCAGCCGCGAAAGATATCAGGAAAGCGTATGAAACGGGCATGCCCTGAACCAGCGTCAGCATGCCCGCGCCGGCCAGTACGGACACGACCAGCATGGCCGCGCTGCCTTCCCAGGACTTTTTCCCATCCGTCAGCTTCGATTTTACCTTATGTTTCCCAAAGGGAATGCCGACCAGGGCCGCCGCCGCGTCGCCCGTGCCCCACATCAGGATGGCCGCCGCCGCCAGATGAGGCTTTCCGAAAATT
>CAMJXZ010000246.1 GCA_946409855.1 uncultured Clostridia bacterium
CAGCCGGCGAAGTCACCGGCGGCATCCATGGCGGCAACCGTCTGGGCGGCAACGCCATCGTCGAGATCTTTGTTTCCGGCCGCACCGCCGCTCAGGCTGTGACCGAGGACAACAAGTAAGCTGAGCATTTGCCGGAAATGACCGACTCCGGTTTATCCGGTACTGCAAAAACGTTCCTGAAGCAAAAGCCGCGCGGGACAGCCCTATCCCGCGTGGCTTTTTGAAATATTATTAGCAAGCAAACGCTTTTTCAGACATCGTCCCCTGACGGAATGCGTTTCCCGGCATAAAACAGGACGCATTCCGGAAAAGAATCCTTTGGAACGCGTCCCGAACTTTTGTCTTCAGCAATCAGAACCAGGTATGTTTTATGCCCATGTGCCGTTTCGGAATACAGCCGCTTTGGTGCCGTCCTGCCGGATACCGTCAATGGAAAGGTCTTCTGCGCCGATCATGAAATCCACATGAATGATGGAATCGTTAATGCCCCTTTCGCGCGCTTCGTCGGTGTTCAGATTCTCTCCGTCGGGCAGCACTTCCTTGAAGCCGGCGCCAAGCGCCACATGACAGCAGGCGTTTTCGTCGAACAATGTTTCGTAGAAAAGGAAACCGCACCGGTTGACCGGGCTTTCCTTGGGGACAAGGGCCACTTCGCCGAGCATCGCGGCCCCTTCGTCCATTTTGATCATCCGCTCCAGGAGCTCCTGCCCTTTCCCGGCCCTGCAGGATACGGCACGGCCGTTTTCAAAGGTGATGGAAAAGTCCTCGATCAGCTGGCTGTGGTAGGAAAGCGGCTTTACCGCCACCAGCGTCCCTTCGCATTTCCCGGCTATGGGGGATGTAAAAATCTCTTCCGTGGGCATGTTGGGAATGTAGAAGGCTCCGTTGGTCGGGTTGACGACACCAGCACCTTCCCACCTGGCGCCCGGAATCAGGTCCACTGTGAAATCTGTTCCGTTGGCGCTGTGGTAGCGCAGAGAAGAAAAGCCCTGTTCATTCAGCCAGGCGGCTTTCTTTTCGATGAAATCGGTATGCTCTTTCCAGGCGGCCACCGGGTCGTTGTCTTCCGTCACCCGCACCGTACTGAGCACCGCCTCCCACAGCCTGTCCACGGCATCCTCCGCTTCCGGGAAGCATTTCTTCGCCCATTTTTCGGACGGATACGCAGCGATCACCCATTGATGCCTGCCGTCGATCTGGTTCCGGTAGGGCTTGACGATCCTGCCGCGGCACTGCATCACGTCGGACAGCTTCTTTGGGTCCACGCCCCGCATCGCGTCCGGATCGTCCGAGGCGATATAAATCCGGCAGGGCAGGTCTTTCACCATCTGCCTGAGCTTTTCTTCTTCCCATGGCAGGACGGCGGACAGGGTGTCCTGATCCGCGTACAGGAAATTCAGCCGGGACTGTACGTCATAGGTCCAGTCCACGTTGACTTTTTTCGCCCCGGCCCGGTAGCATTCCTCGATGACCATGGCGGCAAAAGCGTGCTGTTCCACGGAGACGGTCAATTGCACGACCTGTCCGTGCCGGACGTTCGCGCCGGTGCGGACGATCAGCTCCGCGTACTTTTTCTGAAGCTTTTCTGATATGTTCATGGAAACACCCTCCTTATTCATCGTCTTCATCATCGTTGTTCCCGAACCGCCCGGAAAAAAGCATCGCGTTCCAGGCAGCCTGCGCTTCCTGACTTTCTTTCCGGTCCCGCCACGCGTCGATCTCGGCGCAAATGGCCAGCATCTCATCCACCAGCATTTCCTCTGTGCGGGGCCGGGCCTGACGGACGTAAGAGGTCATCCGGTCGATCGCTTTCGGGCTTCCCAACTGG
Organism: uncultured Clostridia bacterium; assembly: GCA_946409855.1. Classification (GTDB taxonomy): domain Bacteria; phylum Bacillota; class Clostridia; order Christensenellales; family Aristaeellaceae; genus UBA4246. Next base: position 1,829 of record CAMJXZ010000246.1, read on the forward strand.
CCGGCCATCACATGCGCCAGCTCCGCGTGAAACCCAAGTTCCGTAACCGCTTCCGCCAGTCTGTCCCGGGCCTGTGCCCATAACCGCCGATGTTCCGACATATGCCCTCCCAGCGTCTGATGATTTCCGGTTCAGTATAGCACAGCCGCAGGCAAATTGCCAGCAGGATTTTCCCGCACGGAAACCGGTTGATTTGCGGAAAGAAAAAGCCTATACTGTGTTTGTCTCCAATGCAGCCTGCCGAAGCGGAGGATGGAAAACGATCCGCCTGGCAAAGGAAAAGAGGTATGCCATGATCATCCGGGAAACACAACTGACAGAGGAAACACTGAACCTGCTGATCGCCATGTCCCGCGACTGGGAAAAGGAAAACAGCTGCTACGGCTACCGCGCCAACCGGCGGGAGGACATTGAGGGGAACCGGATCTTTCTGGCGGAAGAAAACGGAACCGCTGTCGGCTATCTGTTCGGCCAGGCTTTCCTGTCCAAAAACATGCGGTCCGTCATGCCGGAAGGCTCCAGGTGCTTTGAGGTCGAAGAACTGTACGTGATTCCCGCCCGGCGCTCTCAGGGCATCGGGAAGGCACTGTTTGAATACGCGGCGCAAGCGCTGCAGACGGATACAGAGTACATGGTGCTGAGCACGGCGACCAAAAACTGGAAGGCCGTATTCCATTTCTATCTGGATGAACTGGACATGACGTTCTGGAGCGCCCGGCTGTTCAAAAAGATCCGGTGATCGGCGTACCGTCTGTCCGGCAACTGGCACCGTGCCGGCCCGCGGCATCGTTTCCGGAGGCTTCCGCAAGCCGTCCGCCGGAAATCATCTTTTGTAACCACCCGGCAAAAAGAACGGAAAGCGTCCCCTCCGTTCTTTTTCATTCCCCGGTCAGGGTAATGGAAACCAGGACAGGCTCGTCGACCAGGTATTCCCAGACATAGCCCGGGCTTTCTTCCTGTTCTTTCTTTAAAGCGATGCCGAGCGCGGTCGCCAGGTCTCCCTGATTGATAAACAGCAGCACCTGGTCATACTTCCCGTCCAGCCTGCAGCCCATGCAGCCGCGGGGCACATCCTGATAATCCACGACGACGGGCATCTCCAGGGTCTGTCCGTTCAGCGCGACGGTGATCCTGCTGCCCATCGCATAACCTTTGGAGATGAATTCGGAGGCGCTAATCTCAAGCGTCAGGTTCCCATATTTCTGAATCCCGGAAACCGCGGTCCGGATACCGCTGGCCGCAGGGGCCTCTTCCTGCCTGATCTCCACGCCCCTTTCCCCGGTGTCCACCGGGATGAAGCCCTGATTCTTTTTGCTTTCCTCCCGCAAAACCCGGATCGCCGCCTCGTTGTCGGCCGGCGCTTCCGCTTCCGGGACGACCGGTTCCTTGTTTTCAAAAACACTGCCCGGAATTGAGGCGCTGTAACTGCTGACGCAGACGCGGTATATTGTTTCCGTGTCGTCCGGATCCACCGGGGTACCGTCCGGCAGGGTGATGCTTAAAATCCTGTAATTCCGCTCGGCTCGGTCGGTCAGCTCATTCCCGTCAGCGGTATACGTAAAGGTCAGCCCGGTCATCTGGTCCCCATAATTTGGGTTTTTCAGCCCGTTGACCAGATGCCTCGCCAGTTCCCGGCCGTTCAGTTCATATACCAGCAGACTGTTCCCGAAAGGCAGGATCGTATAGATATCATACACCGTGATCTTCCGGCTTGTCTGCCCCCTGGGAAGGTCCAGGCTGGTGCGGATCCCGCCGTTGTTGTAAAACGCCATGACGGTCCCCTGATCCTTCGTCGCCCGGAGAAACAGCCCGGTCAGCCAGTTCCCGGCGCTGCTCGCGCCGACTCTGGACAGCTTTATGACCGGCGTATCAATCTGTCCCAGCACCTCGCTCATCTCTTCCCGGATGGCGTCCCAGCCGGCGCGGGAAACCGCGAGAACCTCTTCATCCAGCAGGGAGGCGTTTTCCCGCGTATCATACAGTTTGGCCGGTTCTTCCGTGACAGACACATACGCCCATTCTTCCACCCGGAGGCCGCCGTCCGCACTGAAGACCAGCGCCGCGGAAGCATAGCCGTTCCCCTGGCTGCCGCCCTGGATGCAGGGGATCCCGTTGGACGCGGCGGTACAGACCGTCTGATGGGTATGCCCGCCGCACACCAGGTCCACCAGCATGGGATCCATCTGTTCCGCCACCTCCAGCGGGTCATGGTGGGCCAGGATGATCAGGGCATCCGGCCGCTCCTGCTGATGGATCTCCCGGATCAGCCTGTCCAGGCTGGCCAGGCTCCCGTCGATCCTGTACGGCTCGATCATGGACCGCATGATGCTCCCGCTGAAATCCGGGATATAGCCGACGACGGCGATCCGCTTCCCGGCTTTCTCCACGATCGTATAGTCCCGGGTAAAGGGCACCCGTTCTCCCGTCGCCCGGTCGTACAGGCCGGAAGCAAGCACCGGTATTTGGGGGTCTCCCATGTAATCCCCCAGCACGTACGGCGCCAGGGTAGCGTCCTGATCCGCGGTGTATTCCGTCACGTCCCAGTCGAACTCATGATTGCCCAGGCAGATCGCGTCATAGCCCATCATGTCCATCGCCGCGCGGATGACGGCGCCCCCGGTCAGACCGGATACGGGCGGGCCTTCAAACAAATCCCCGCCGTCCAGCAGCAGAACGTCGTCATACCGGTCCGACCGTCGTGCGTCCCCAAGCAAAGCGGCGATCCTCGCGAGCCGGTATTGAAACCTGTCCTCCCGGCCGGAAGAAGCATCCAGGATATAGCCGTGAAGATCCGTCGTCTCGAAAACGAGAATCCGCTTTTCCGCCTGCTCCTCCGCGCCGCCCGCCGGCATCAGGGAAAATGCCAGAAAAAGAATCACCAGCAGCGCAGTCAGCTTTTTCATCATATTCCTCTCCTTTCCCGTATGCCTTGTTCGGGCAAACCATTCACTGTCCGGTAAGCGTCAGCGATCCATGCATCGCGTCGTTTAAAGCACAGCCTTCAAAACGTGACCGGCAGGAAGGACGCGATCACCGCGAACAATACCGCGGGCAGCAGGTTCGCTACCCGGATCTTTTTCCCCCATATCAGGTTGATGCCCACGTAGAAAATCAGCACATTGCCCACCAGGGAAAGATATCCCATCGCTGCCTCCGTCATCACGGGGCGGATGGCGGATGCCAGCAGCGTCAGCAGCCCCTCCCACAGAAACACGGGAATCGCGGAAAAAACACAGCCCTTGCCCAGCGAACAGGTCATCACCATGACGATGATCAAGTCCAGCACCGCCTTGGCGCCCAGGGTCGACCAATCCCCGGAGATGCCGTCCTGGATCGCGCCGACGATGGCCATCGCGCCGATACATACGGTC
>CAMJXZ010000247.1 GCA_946409855.1 uncultured Clostridia bacterium
AAACAGAACAAACCCCCTGCTTGCAGAAAAAACAGGGGGTTTGTAGACAGTCTGAGGAGCTGCCGAAAAACGGCGGCTCCTTTTCATGTGGGGCTTTCACGCCCGGAAAACGGGCCGGCAGGCCCGGGGAGATAACCTTATACTGTTCTCTGATAAGAATGCGAAATCTCGCATGCATCTTTGACGCTTTCTCCGCGTCCTTCCGTGGCCTGTCGGTCCGCAGTTCGGAGATCATGTCCCGGGACCTTACAGGCCCCGGGGGCGCACCTCATCCGGCCCTTCGGGCCACCTTCCCCAGTGGGGAAGGCCTTTGTGGGCCCACGGGTACGCTTTTGACCAGTTTCCTTAATGAAATGCTATAATCTACGCACAATCATTTAGCATTTTTATCTGATCTTAGTATTATCCGTTCGCCGCGCGGTTCACCATTCCCATAGGGCTTTGGGGCCTGCCCCGTTGTTCGGCGGGAATGATCCGCCGAGTCTTTTCCGGGGCCTTACCCCCCGGGTGAAGGGGGCTTTCCTATCCGGCCCGTTTCGCAGTGCGCCTCTTCCCTGACAGAACGCTTTTCCCACTTTCATGCGCGCCATCCCCACTTTTTGATAAAAACAAAAGAAAAAAAGCATCAAAACGATGCTTTTCAGGAACTTGATCTCCACTTTTCAGGTCTCGTCCGCCACCGGGGGCAGGCTGTCCGCCACCGGGAGCTCCTGCAGGCGGAAGCGTACCTGGTCGCACGCCACGCAAAGGTAGCGGACGCCGTCCTTTTCGCCGTTGAAAGCCGTCTTTCCCGCGGCGCCGTGGAGATGGCCGTAGACCGTCCAGGCCGCGTGATGGGCGCTGAGCAGGGCGCTCATGGGCGTTTCGGCGCCGTCCACCGGCAGGGGGGGATAATGCATCATGGCGATCTTGAGGCCGCCCAGCCTGTCCGCCGCTTCCAGGGACAGGCGCAGCCGGCCCACTTCCCGGTCAAAGATCTTCTGATCTTCCGGGGAAGTCTGACCGTCCGGCAGGGTCCAGCCCCTGGAACCGCAGACGGTGACGGGGCCAAAGCGCAGCGCGTCGTTCTGTACGGCGTACATGCCCGCAGGCAGGACGCTGCGCAGCCGGCCGATGCCGGACCACCAGTAGTCGTGATTGCCCCGCAGAAGCACCTTCTGCCCCGGCAGCCGGCCGATCTTCTCCAGATCCTTCTGCGCCTGGGAAAGCTCCATCGCCCAGGAAATATCCCCCGGGATCAGCACCAGATCCTCCGGACCGACCTTCTCCAGCCAGTCCCGGCTGATCTTTTCGAAATGGCCTTCCCAGTGTGCGCCGAACACATCCATGGGCTTGGTTCCCTCACTGTCCAGATGCAGATCGGCTATCGCAAAAATCCTCACGGCTCACTCTCTTTCGTCGTCGTCTTCCTCGTCTTCCTCTTCTTCCTCTTCGCTTTCGCCCATGGCCTCCAGCGACAGCTCCTCGTTGATCTGCTGGAATTCGCTGCCGGGGATATCGTCGTTGATTTCCGGCATGATTTCGTCCATGGAGCTGACGGGATCGATCTCGTTCAGGGAATCCTCGCTGACCTGGTGCTGTTCCTCGCCGTCGTTCATATCCGAGGAAGCATCCTCGGACTCCGTCATTTCTTTATAGCAGACCAGGCAGATATCCTTGCCGGGCATGACCCTGCGCTCGTTGCAGATGGTGCACAGCTCGACCTCGTCGTGGCTGATGTCCCCCATCATTTCCTGCTTGCAGATCTTGCAGTACCCTTCGGACTCTTCAATGTAATTGAGTTCACACCGCGGGCAAAGAATATACCCCATAGATGTTTCCTCCAATACGGCCTTATTCTCTTTCCTCCAGGAAAGGCAACGGCATTATACAACGAAAAAACGCCATATGCAAGCCCATATTTCAAGAAATACAATGTTTGCGCAATGATCGGACAAATATGTCCCATACATTTTTTGCATTTCACGGAAAACTGTGATAAGATACGTGGGTAACCATCTGTCAGAACGGGACGAAAGGGGAAATATCAGAATGGCCAGGGTGCTTTTGCTGAACGGGAGCCCGCACGCGCACGGCTGCACGGCGGCGGCGCTTGCCGAAATGATCCGGGTATTCAGGGATGAGGGCGTGGAAACGGAGCTGGTCCAGATCGGGCACCGGGCCGTCCGCGGCTGCATCGCCTGCGGGCGCTGCGGCGAACTGGGGCAGTGCGTTTTTGACGACGAGGTCAACCGGATCGCTCCGCTTTTCGCGCAGGCGGACGGGCTGGTCGTGGGCAGCCCGGTGTACTACGGGTCCCCCAACGGGACGGTGCTGTCCTTCCTGGACCGGCTTTTCTACAGCACCGGCCGCATCGACAAGCACATGAAGGTCGGGGCGGCCGTCGTTTCCTGCCGCAGGGGCGGGAATACGGCGTCCTTTGACGTGCTGAACAAGTATTTCACCATCAGCGGGATGCCCGTGGCCTCCAGCACCTACTGGAACCAGATCCACGGCTTTACCGAAGAGGACGCCCGCAAGGACCTGGAGGGCCTGCAGACCATGCGCAACCTGGCCCGGAACATGGCGTATATGATCCGGGCGCTGGCCGAATCAAAAGAAAAATACGGGAATCCGCCCGTGGAGCGCGGCGCGTTCACCAGCTTCCCGGACGGCTTGTAACGGGGGTGCAGATATGCGCATCCGCCATGCCTTCCTGCTTCCACTTCTGGCCGTCCTGTGCGGCCTGGCGTTTATTCCCAGCGCGAAAGGAGAACCGTGCACCATGAAAGACGCGAACGGCCGGGAGATCCGGGCAGCCGTATACCTGCCGGAGAACAGCCGGCCCCCGTACAAAACCATCATCCTTTCCCACGGCTTCGGCGGCCGGTTTGAACCCGGGATCGATGCCTACGCCCGCTGGTTCGCCCGGCACGGCTACGCGGCCTTCGCCTTCAATTTCCGGCCGGACAGCAAGCGGGACATGCTGGATACCTCCGTCCTCACGGAAACCGCCACCCTGAACGCGGTCATCGACCAGGTCAAGGCCCGGGAGGACGTGGACAAGGAGTATCTTTTCCTCCTTGGGGAAAGCCAGGGCGGCTTCGTCTCCACCCACACGGCCTATGGCCGCGGGGACATCCGGGCGCTGGTGCTCCTGTACCCCGCCTACGTCCTGCAGTACGACACCTGGGCCCGCCACAGGGAAGTAAACGGCGGCGCGCCCTTTGACCCGGTCTTCTTTGACCCGGATGCCCTCGACACGGGCAAAATCACTTCTCCCGCCGATACGGTCATGGGGACGGTCATCAGCCGGCTGTATTCCGTCGACGCCCTCAGCTTCAACATCTACGAAGAAATGCGGGCCATTCAGATCCCCGTGCTGATCATCCACGGCACGGCGGACCGGATCGTACCCTTCCGCTATGGACAGGACGCGGCAGACCCCGAAAAGGGTTTCCCCCGCGCGGAATTGATCCCCATCCCCGGCGCGGACCACGGGTTTATCGGCAAGGACTTTGAGACCGCCGCGGAAAGCGCGCTGGCATTCCTTGCCGGGCAGTAACCCGTTCTTTACAATTACCATGCATTCCGGTATAATAGAGACAACAAAAACGGACGGAGGCAGGCATATGGCGAAATTGGCACTGGGCATCGAATTCGGCTCTACGCGCATCAAGGCGGTTGCGATCGACGACAACTGCCAGATCTCCTCTTCCGGGGATTATACCTGGAAAAGCGATTTTCAGGACGGCGTCTGGACCTACCCCATGACCAAGGTCTGGGAAGGGCTCCGGCAGGCGGTCAGCGGGATCCGGGACACCGGGGACATCGGCTGCGCGGTCATCTCCGGGATGATGCACGGCTACCTTCCCTTCGACAAGAACTGGAAGCTGCTGACGCCCTTCCGCACCTGGCAGAACACCATGACCGGGCAGGCGGCCCGGGAGCTTTCCGAGCGGTTCGGGATGAACATCCCCCAGCGCTGGAGCATCGCCCACCTGTATCAGGCGGTGCTGAACGGGGAAGAACACGTCAGCCAGATCGCCCACATCACCACCCTTGCCGGCTATGTCCACCACGCGCTGACGGGCGTCAACGCCGTCGGCGTGGGCGAAGCGTCCGGCATCTTCCCCATCGACGCGGAGCAGCTGGCCTACGACCCCGCCATGCTGGACAGCTTCCGGGAGCTGACGAAAAAATACAACCTGTCCTGGGACATCCGGGACCTTTTGCCGGACATCCTGCCCGCCGGCGCGGACGCCGGGGAACTGACGGAAAACGGCTCGGGGCTACTGGGCGGCGCCCTGCCTGTCGGGCTCCCCTTTGCCCCGCCGGAAGGAGACGCCGGCACCGGCATGACGGCGACCAACGCGGTGGCCCCGCGCACCGGCAACGTATCCGCCGGCACCTCGATCTTCTCCATGGTCGTGCTGGAAAAGCCGCTTTCAAAGCCCTATCCGGAAATCGACATGGTCACCACCCCCACCGGCAAGCCCGTCGCCATGGTGCACTGCAACAACTGCACCAACGACAGCAACGCCTGGGTCACGCTCATGTGGGAAACGCTGGATCTGTTCGGCCAGAAGCCCAACGTGAGCGAGCTGTACACCAGGCTGTACAAAAAGAGCCTGGAAGGCGTGCCGGACTGCGACGGCGTCTACGTCTGCAACTACATGTCTGGCGAGCATGTGACCGGCTTCTCGGAAGGCCGGCCCCTGGTCGTCCGGCAGCCGGAAAGCAAATTCAACCTGGCGAACTTCTTCCGCGCCACCCTGTATTCCACCATGGCGTCCCTCAAGATCGGGATGGACATCCTGCGCGGCGAGCATGTGGTGATCGATTCCCTGACCGGCCACGGCGGCCTGTTCAAGACCCCGCTGGTGGGGCAGCGCTATCTGGCCGCGGCCTGCGGCGCGCCGGTCACCTGCATGGAAACGGCCGGGGAAGGCGGGCCCTACGGCGCTGCGCTGCTGGCCGCCTACGCCATGCGCAAGGCGGAGGGCGAGACGCTGGAGCAGTTCCTGAACAGCCGGGTGTTCGGCCAGGTCAGCCGCACAACCCTCGCGCCGGACGAAAAGGACGCGGAAGGCTTCGACCGGTGGATCAAGGGCTACCGCGCGCTGCTTGAGGTGGAGCGGGCCGCTGTCGAAAATATGAAGTAATACTGATTCGCGCCTAAACCATGCACATCTGCGGGCGTCTTTTGCGCCATCTCT
>CAMJXZ010000248.1 GCA_946409855.1 uncultured Clostridia bacterium
AAAAATGCTCCTCGCGGCGTACATGCCGCCGCTGCGGATTACCATCAGGGGGAAGGTTCCCCCTGATCACCCCCTCCGGAGAACGATGCGTACCTTAACCTTTACCAGGAAACTGAACAATTACAAACCATATTTGAAAGCGAGGTAATTCCCATGCGCAAGCCGATCATTGCCGGCAACTGGAAGATGAACAAGACCCCCAAGGAAGCCAGGGAACTGGTGGAAGCCCTCAAGCCGCTGGTCAAGGACGCCAAGGCGACCGTCGTCGTCTGCGTCCCCGCGGTGGACATTGCCGCCGCCGTGGAAGCGGCCAAGGGCTCCAAGATCCAGGTGGGCGCTCAGAATGTGCACTTCAAGGATGCCGGCGCCTATACCGGTGAACTCTCCGCCGCCATGCTCAAGGAAGCGGGCGCCGAATACGTGATCATCGGCCATTCCGAGCGCCGCCAGTATTTCGGCGAGACGGACGAAACCGTCAACCTGCGGACCGTGACCGCCGTGAACGCCGGCCTGATCCCGATCATCTGCGTGGGCGAAAACAAGGGCCAGCGGGAAGCCGGCTATACCGACGCCCTGGTCGAATACCAGACCCTGATCGCCCTGACCGGCCTGACCCCGGCGCAGATCAAGAAGGTCATCATCGCCTATGAGCCCGTCTGGGCTATCGGCACCGGCCTCACCGCCACCGACGAGCAGGCCAACGAGACCATCGGCGTGATCCGCAAGGCCATCGCCCGCAAGTACGGCAAGGGCGTTGCCAACGCCGTGCGCATCCAGTACGGCGGCTCCATGAAGCCCAGCAACGTCAAGGGCCTCATGGCGCAGGAAGAAATTGACGGCGGCCTGATCGGCGGCGCCTCCCTCAAGGCGGAAGACTTTGCGAAGGTCGTCAATTACGAAGACTGATTGAAGGCATGATCGTATCCTATTGTAAAAAATGCAAGCTGGACAGCGAAGGCACCGTCTGCACATCCTGCGGCAAGCGGGCCTCCGCGGCCGGCGTGCGGGATGTCTGGCGCATCGTCCGGGTGCCGGGGGCTGACGCCGGCACCTGGCGGAGCGTCGCCGGCGGCGTGTTGCTGGCGGCGCTGCTGCTGGGCGGCGGGCTGGTGCTACTGGAAAGGCTGCAGAGCACCCAGGCGGACTTTGAGCTGCACGTGAGCGGGATCCTTTCCGCGGTCGCCATCCTGGCGGCGGTGTGCTTCCTGCTGGCCGGCGCGCTGCTGATGCTGCAGGGCCGGGAAGAAATCCGCTACACGCTGGACATGACCGGCGCCCACTCGCAGACCTGGCACCGCGCCAGCTACCTGCGCTCCTGGGCCCGGCTGCAGAGCGCCAGGATGGAAACGGCGATCCTTTCCCGGGACGGCTCCAAATATGTCGTCTCCGAGGAGCGCCACATCCGCTGGCAGGACATCCACGAGATCAAGTACGTCCCTTCGGCGGGCATGATCAAGCTGTATCACGTCCGTCATCTTGCCCCTTTCATCCTGCGCATTCCGGACGAGGAGTACGACACGGCGGAAGCCATCGTCAAAAAGCACGCGAAGATCGTGTGAAGGAAAAGTCCCGGATGCCGGGCCGGACAGGAACTGCATAGCAAGAGGGCCTGCCTTCTGTATTTTACAGGAGACAGGCCCTCTTGGTTTTACAGTTCCGGCCCGGGCGGGGGATCCGGGACCAAAGTCCGTCCTCCCGCCGTCCGCGGCGCACAGGGGACGCGGAAAAAAACGTTCTTTATTCCTTCAGTGCTTCCTGCACCCGGTAGAAGGCGTCCTTGTACTGGTATTTGAGGTCGACCAGGCCGCCGTACGGACTGTTCAGGTTGTAGACGTAATTGCCCTTGGGGGCGTTGGTATCGGTCAGGCCCCAGATGGAAACGGCGCGGAGCGGGTTCTGCCCGTCCTGATACAGGCCCATAAAGACCCGGAACAGGCTGGCGTAATACTCCGCGTGGCGGTCCGCCTGTGCTTTGTCGAAGTTGCGGACGGCCATTTCGGTGATCTGCACCTCGTAGCCCGCCTGCGCGTAGCCCAGGATGGCGTCGCGGATCATGTCCAGATGGCTCTCTTCCAGGCAGCCTTCCTGTACCCCGTAGCCGCCGATGTAGCCCTGCATGCCCACGCCGTCCATCAGCCTGCGGGGGGTGCCGTCCTCGTTCACGGCGTAGCGGTCAATGCTGTCCGCCAGGGCCAGGATGGCCTGCGCCTTGTCCGGGAAATAGGCGTTGTAGTCGTTGTAGTACAGCTTGATGTCCGCGCCCAGCTTTTCCACGGTATTGCGGGCGTAGAGGAAGGCCTGCGCCACGTAGTCGCCGCCCATGTATTCGAGGAACAGGTTTTTCTGGCCGCTGCGCAGGGTGCGCAGGTGGCGGGCGTCGCCCGGGGCGTACTCGTTCGGATTGTCGCCCACGGCTTCGTTCACCACGTCCCAGCAGTAAACGACGCCGGGAAACTTTTCTTCAAAGTGGGTGATGACCCGCTCGATGTAGCAGGCGGTGCGGGCCTGGACGGTCGCCTGGTCGGCGTAGGGCTTTCTTTCATCGTAGCCCTCGTGGAAGTACCAGTCGTTCATGTAGGCGTCCCACACCAGCACGTGGCCCCGGACGCCGATGCCGTTTTCCTGCGCCCAGGCGACCATCTTGTCCGCCATGCGGTAGTCCATCACGGGCATGCCGTCGGCGGCCTGTTTGGAAGCCTGCTGGTTGAGCAGGGAATAGGCCTTCATTTCATTGGTGGCGGTCATGCTGTTGAAATGGTTTTTGATCAGGTCCAGATACCGCTTGTCATTCAGCTGCTGGAAGGAAAGCGGCGCGCCGAGCTTGAAGCCGTAGGCCGCGGTCAGGCTGTACAGGCTGACCGTTTCTCCCTCCGCGCAGGCGGGAACCAGGGAAGCCGTCAAAGCGATCATGCAAATAAGAGCCATTAGTTTTTTCATCAGGTTGCTCCCTCCTTTTTCCGCATTATACCATATAAATCGGCTTCTGCCTATATCAGACGACGGTTTTTCTTTTTGTAAAGCCGTTTCGCCGTTCATCCGGGAAGAAATACCGAAACCGGAAACGGATGCTTTACATCCGCCGGTTTTTTATATATAATGGATACGGAGTATGTTTGATCAGCGAATATATTTGCGGCGGCAGCGTATTATGCCAGCGGCGGTACATCTGTACCCCGGCCGCGGACTTTCCGTAAAACATCCGGGCCGGTCGGACGAAAAAGCGCGGGCACTTCGAACGGACAGGGGAGAAAGGCATGAAACTTGATTTTCTGAATACGGTTCCTTACGTATGTGACCGCTGGGAGAGAAACGTACAGGCTGATCCTGCCAGAGTCTTTCTGACGGAGGAGGAATCCGGCGCCTGCTTTACCCGCGGAGAGACCGATGAACTGTCCGCCCGGGTTTACCGGTACCTGACGGACCGGGGGATCGGGGCGGAAGATTTTGTGCTGATCAGGCTGCTCCGGGGCGCGGCGCCGTTCATCGCGATGCTGGGGGTCTGGAAGGCCGGCGCGGCTTTTACCGTGGTGGAAGATACCTACGCTCCCGAACGGATTGAGCAGATTGGGAAAGACTGCGGCTGCCGGCTGGTGCTGGACAGCGCCGTCTGGGAAACCGTCCTGCGGACTGAGCCGAAGGCAGGGTACAGGCAAGCGGACGATCACGCCGCCTGCTTTGCCATTTATACCTCCGGCAGCACCGGGAAGCCGAAGGGCGTTTTGCAGGAATACGGGAAAATCAAGCTGAATCAGGCTTCCCTGGAACGGCGGCCGGGGGACCTGATCAACGAGGGTACCTGCATGGCCCAGGCGGCGCCGATCAATTTTATCGCCGCGGTCAAGATCTTCCTGAACGCGCTGTATTCCGGCATGCACCTGGTCATTTTCTCCACGGAGACGGCGCGGAACCCCGTGCAGCTCAACGACCGGCTGAACCGGTATCAGGTCAATCTGGCCTTTCTTTCGCCCTCCATTCTCCGCGTCATGTCCGAGGGGGTTTCGCCCAGCCTCCGAACGCTGGTCACCGGCAGCGAGGCGGCCAACGGCATCTGGTTTGAGGGGGTCCGGCTGATCAACAATTACGGGATGAGCGAGGCCGGGTTCCATGTGGCGCAGTTTGAAATCGACCGGCGGTACGATATCACCCCGATCGGAAAGCCCGTTTTTGAGGACATCCGCATCCGGCTGCTGGATGAGCAGGGGCAGGAAGTGCCGGACGGGCAGACGGGCGAGATCTGCTTTGACAACCCGTTTTTCCGCGGGTACATCCATATGCCGGAGGAAACGGCCAGGGTGCTGCGGGACGGCGTGTTCCATTCCGGCGATATGGGTAAAAAGCTGCCGGACGGCAATATCGTGATTACCGGGCGGCTCAATACGATGGTCAAGATCAACGGCAACCGGGTGGAGCCGGGGGAAATCGAAGCGGCCATGCGCCGTATTCCCGGCGTGGAAAACGCCGCCGTCCGGGATTTTCAGGGGGACCGGCAGCAGGTCTTTCTGTGCGCCTATTATGTGGCCGGGCAGGACCCGGGCGAGGACGTGATCCGGCGGCGGCTTGAGCAGACGCTGCCGCATTATATGATCCCGGCTTTCTTTACGCGCCTTTCCAGGATGCCGCTGAACGCCAACGGCAAGGTGGACCGCTTTGCTCTGCCCAGGCCCGATATCAACGCGAAAGCCAGAGCTTACGCCCCGCCGGAAACGGCGCAGGAGGAAGCGATCTGCCGGGTTTTTGAAAAAGTGCTGCGCGCGGACCGGGTCGGCGTGAACGATGATTTCTTCGAGCTGGGCGGGGATTCCCTTTCCACGGCGCTGGCCGCGGCCGAACTGGAAGGGCTGCAGGTGGATTACAAGGATATCTATGCCTGGAAAACGCCCAGGGAAATCGCCAGGGTACTTTCGGAAAAGCGGATCACGGACCTGGACGCGCTGAACCGCGCGGCCCTTGCCCGGGACCAGTATCTGACGCCGTATCAGACGTATTTCTATGACGCCGAGCTGTACACGCCCAGGCAGACGGTGCTGAACAATCCCATGAGCCTCCGGTTCAGCAGGAAAGCGGTGGACGCCGGAAGGCTGAAGGAAGCGCTGGAAGCCGTGTTTTCCAATTACGCTGTTTTCAGCACCGTTTTATCCCACTCCGAGGAAGGCGTGCCCGTGATGCGCTTTATCC
>CAMJXZ010000249.1 GCA_946409855.1 uncultured Clostridia bacterium
TCTACACCGTGGCCAATTCCAACGCCATGAACGGCATGGGCTTCAACACCATCGTCGAGGAAGTGCACGGCTGGTGGCAGGACGCCATCGTATACGGCCAGATCGGCACCGGCGTGCTGGCTGCCCTGTTCCTGGTCCTGGCGATCCTGGACAGCAAAAAGGCGAAGAAAAAAGCCTGACGCAAGGCATGACCGGGGAACCGGTTCCCGAAAAAAGGAAACCGGTTCCCCGGCGCGAAGGAAGAACCTGAATAAAGGAGAAACAAGATGAAGAAATTTGCTGCGCTGCTCATGGCCGCGATGCTGCTGCTTACCGCTGTTTCCGCACCGGCGGAAGGAAAGACCAGGCCCGAGGATAAAAAGATCATCACCACCACCGACGTTGTGGGCGCGGAAACCGTCTTCAAAAAATACGATAACAAGTTTTACGAGGCCGCTTCCGATCAGCCCGGCACCGTGGTCCGTCTGGACTACACCACCGACGCTTACGGCGCCGAACAGCCCGGCTGGGTGAACGTGTACCTGCCCTACGGCTATGACGAAAACGGCACGGAGCGCTACGACATCATCTATTTCCTGCACGGCACCAACGAGACCCAGGACAGCCTGATCGGCGACGAGAAGGTGAAAAACGCCCTGGACAACATGATCGAAGTGGGCGTCGTGAAGCCCGTGATCATGGTGTTCCCCACCTATTATTACAATTACGAAACCCGCGCCATCGACATGACGGCCTTCTCCACCAAGGAAATGCGGAACGACATCCTGCCCGCCGTGGAAAGCAAGTACCGCACCTACGCTGAGACCGCGGATGAAGCGGGCTTCATCGCCTCCCGCGATCACCGTGCCTTCAGCGGCTATTCCCGCGGCTGCTACGCCTGCTGGCACCAGTTCTTCAATAACCTGGACCTGGCCAAATGGTTCATGCCCTTCAGCGCCAACATCAGCGGCGCGGATGAAATGACCCTGGCCATGCCGGTGGAAGAGCAGATGCAGATGATCAGGGACGCGCTGGCCGCTCAGGCGGACTATAAGGACAGCTTCTTTATCTACGCGGCCTGCGGCGGAAAGCGCGACGACATGTACAATGTGATGCAGGCCCTGATCTCCGCCATGATCGCCGATACCGACGATTTCAGCTTCGGCACCGATCCGGCGGTAAACAACCTGTATTACAGCATCTCCAACGAAATCCACCAGACCCTCATGACCCGTTTCTACCTGTATAACGCCTTTGACGTGGTCTTCGCTGAATAATAACGGATAATTAATCCAAATCAAAGCCCCCGGTTTCGCCGCAGAAACCGGGGGCCTTGATTTGGACGAAGAATGAAAACGGAGCAGGGCGGCTCACGCCGTCCAGACCAGGGTGTTGTCCTGAAAAGACGCCTGAAGACGTCCCTGCGCCTTGAGCCAGGTCAGATAGGAGCGCACCGTGCTTCCGACCAGCGCGTGCTGTTCAAAGTTCATCGTCAGCCCGTAGCGGTCAAAAAGCCGCCGCAGGATGGTTTCAAAGGAGGAAGGAACGGCGCAGATCTGCAGGATGGCGTCGGCGGTCTCGTGCACTTTGCGTTTGTTGAGCTGCGCCAGCGGGGCAATGTCTTCCGCGGGTTCCGCGTGGGCGGGAACAAAGAGACGGGCCTCCAATCGCTGAACGGCCTCCAGCGTATCCAGATACGCCTGAACGTCGGTCAGAAAGGTGATCCGGTATTTGTCCAGCGTTTCCCGGCTGGACAGGCAGTCGGCCAGGTACACGACGCCGTCCGCCGTCTGAAAGCCCGCCATGTCCCAGGAATGGCCGGGCAGGGGGATCATCCGGAGCCCCTCCGGGAGGCAGTCCGCCGTCAGGGGCGTGACGTCGCAGCCCTGGGCCATCAGGAACTTGTGCCGCAGCTCCGCGGGCGGGTTCGCTCCGTACAGAAAGGACGGCTCCAGGACAGGATAGGCGGTAAAGCAGGCCTCGATCCCGGGGGCGTACACCGGGCAGCCGGTTTGCTGCTGGAGGTACCGGTTCCCGCCGATGTGGTCCGCGTGGGAATGGGTGTTGCAGATCGCCTGCAGGGACCAGCCGTTTTCGTCCAGGATCTTCCTGACTTTTTTTCCGGCGTCCCTGTCGCTGCCGCTGTCGATCAGCCAGACCTTTCCCGGCCCGGTGAGGACGACGCCGATTTTCGCCGGGCTCTGGATGAAAAAGCTGCTGTCCGTAATCTTCACCAGTTCGTACATGATGCCGTTCCTCCGTATTGGATGAAAAGTATTTCCGGCCCAGGCAGGACGCGGGGGGCGGATTCAGGGAACGATCCGCCGGGAGCGTGGCTCCGGCGTCTCAGGCGGCGTTCTGTTTTTCGGCCGCCAGGTATACCTGGGTGCGGAGCGCGACATTTTCTTTGATATTGGTAAAGAAAAACATGCAGTCATAAATGTGGTAAGCCCCGGACGGGAAAACGCTCAGGCCCGGCGGGTAGTCGGACGCGTCGATCCCCGTGACGACGAGTTCCCCCCGGCTGCCGATATACGCGCCGCAGAAGCCCGGGACCGGCTCCGCTCCCGTCTGCAGGACGGCCCCGAGGTTCAGAGATCGGTCCGCGGGCGTACCGTCCGTGCGCCAGTTCAGGGGGTTGATGGACAGGGAAACCGTCCCTTCCGGGATCACGTATGTCCCGCTTAAGGAGCCGTCTTCGCAGTCAAAACAGATAACGCCGCCGGTATCCGTTTCTCCGGAGGCGGGGACGATCTGGGGATACTGTTCCGTCATTTCCCGGGTGATCCGCCAGCCGATGCAGTACACGGCAATCAGCCGGTCCATCAGCCGGCTGTCATCAAAGAACTCTTTGAGGAGTTCCTGGCACATCATCGCGCCCTGGGAAAAGCCGGCCAGGATCAGCGGGCGGCCGTTGTTTTCATACTCCAGATACCACCGGAAAGCGTCGGATACATCCCGGTAGGCGATCGCCAGCGCTTTTTCCTGCGCGTCGGCGGGCAGCCCGCAGGCTGGGACGGACATCTGGCGGTAGTAAGGGGAATACAGCCGGCCGGTTTCGTCAAAAAGGCCTTTCAGTCCGTCCAGCGTACTGATAAACCGGGCTTTGAGCTTGTCGTTCAGGTCGAAGGAATTGGTCTCACTGCGGGTATCCACCGTGGGGCAAATCAGGAAAACATCCGCGTCCCGGTGATCGCCCATGGCAAAATAGGGCCACATGGCAGGGTCGCCGTAATCCAGCGGCTGGGGGAAAGACAGGGGCGCTTCCGCGAACGCCGAAGAAAAACAGAACGACAGAACCAGCGCGGCGAGCAGGGCGGCGATGCGTTTCATAGGGTTTTCCTTTCTTGTTTTCTGTTTGTCAGACAGGCGGGCCGGAGCGGCCCGGCCGTTATCCGGGAACGTTCTTCTTTGGGCGGGATCAGCGTTCCTTCCGGACAAAGTCGCTTAGGTACCGGCTGTAAAAGAAATCGTGGGTCAGCCTGTCAAACTCCGTCCACAAGGGGAGCGTCTCGCATTCGGCGGCTCTTGGGCAGGGAGCGGCGCCCCGGGCCAGGCAGGCGACCGTGGCAAACGGGCCTTCCATCCGCTCCAGGATTTCCCCGATCGGGTATTCCTCCGGCTTCCTGCAAAGCCTGTACCCGCCGCCTTTGCCGCTGGCCCCTGTGAGGAAGCCGCCGGACACCAGATCCTTGACGATGATTTCCAGGTATTTCTTGGAGATCCCCTGGCGCGCCGAAACGTCCTTCAAGGGGATATAACCGCCGGTGTCGTGCTCCGCAAGGTCGATCATCACCCGGATGGCATATCTTCCCCTGGTTGAAATCATAAGGAAACCTCCTTTCCGGTAGTGTTCCTATTATACAGTAGGTGAATAGGCGGATCAAGACGGGATTTGAAAAAAACGGCGGTTTTTATAAAACCTATTGACATAGTAGGCGAATAGGAGTATAATTCCGCCGTACCCTTCAAGGAGGAGGAAAACGCTGTGATTTATGCCGATCAGGCCGCGACGACGAAAATGAGCGACGCGGCGGCGGAATGTATGTGCTCCCTGATCCGTGAAGCCTGGGGGAATCCCTCCAGCTTGTACGCGCACGGGCAAAGGGCGAAGGAAGTTCTCGAGCAGGCCCGGCAGGATGTCGCGTCCGTGATCGGGGCGGAACCCAAGGAAATTATTTTTACCTCCGGCGGTAGCGAGGCGGACAATCAGGCGATCCTTTCCGCCGCCGCGCTCGGCAGAAAGGCCGGGAAAACCCATATCATTTCCACGGCGTTCGAGCATCACGCGGTGCTGCACACGCTGAAAAAGCTGGAAAAGGAAGGCTTTACGGTCACCCTGCTGGACGTCCATGAAAACGGGCTGGTCCGTCCGGAGGAAGTGGAGGCTGCCATCCGGGACGATACCTGCCTGGTGACGGTCATGTACGCCAACAATGAGATCGGCACGATCCAGCCCATCCGGGAGATCGGCGCCGTGTGCCGGGAAAAAAACGTGCTGTTCCATACCGACGCGGTGCAGGCCGTCGGCCATATCCCGGTGAACGTTCAGGAAGATCAGATCGACCTTCTTTCCGCGTCCGCCCATAAGTTCCACGGCCCCAAAGGCGTGGGTTTCCTGTACGCCAGGAAAGGGATCCGGCTGACCAACCTGATCGAGGGCGGCGCGCAGGAACGGGGCAAACGGGCGGGCACGGAGAACGTGCCGGGCATCGCCGCCATGGCAGCGGCGCTCAGGGAAGCGAACGCCGGGATGGCGCGGAACGCCGCGCACATGACGGCCATGCGGGACAGGCTGATTGAGGGCCTTTCCGGGATCCCTCACGCCGCGCTGAACGGGGACCGGGATCACCGTCTCCCGGGCAACGTGAACTTCTGCTTTGAGGGGATCGAGGGCGAATCGCTGCTGCTCCTTCTGGACGACCGCGGCATCTGCGCGTCCTCCGGCAGCGCGTGTACTTCCGGTTCTTTGGACCCGAGCCATGTCCTGCTGGCGATCGGCAGGGTGCACGACGTGGCCCACGGTTCTCTCCGGCTGAGCATCGGGGAAGACATTACGGCGGACCAGGTGGAGGAAATCATCCGGGCCGTTTCGGAAGTGGTTCAGTATCTGCGCGGCTTTTCGCCGATCTGGCGGGATCTGACGGCAGGGAAGAAGGCGTTCATTCTGTAATATCTG
>CAMJXZ010000250.1 GCA_946409855.1 uncultured Clostridia bacterium
TTGCTGATTTGGCTAAGGCTCTCTCTGTATAGGGGGCGGATTTGGGAATTCTTTAATAAAGGTCTGGTACAGCAGGATCATCAGCGGCAGCACCACGGCGATCAGCAGGAACAGGATCAGCACCGCCACGATGGGCCATTTCCATTTGCCCAGCTGCAGCGGGGTCGAGCGGCTGCCCTTGCCGCCGATGGTGGCGTAGGATTTGCGGGAACCGATCAGCTTCTGGTTGATGAATATGTTGATGGAGGCCAGCAGGATCAGCACCAGGCTGATGGCGAAGCCCGTTCCCTTCTGGCGCTGGATGGTCGAATACAGGGAGGTGGAAATGGTGTAGTAGTTGACCTTCAGCCCCAGGAAGGACGGGACGCCGAAGGTGCCCATCGACTTGGAGAAGGTCAGGATAAAGCTGGACAGGAGCGCCGGCAGCACCAGCGGGAAGGTGATCCTGCGCAGGATCAGGGGTTTGCCCGCGCCGATGATCTCCCCCATTTCCTCCAGCTCCGAATTGACGGAACGGAGCGCCGCGGACACCAGGAGGTAGGCGTAGGCGTAATAATGGATGGACAGCACGATGATGATGGCCACCGGCCCGTAGGACAGCCAGTCCGGCGACTGGATGCCCAGATAGCTCAGGAAGCCCGCGGCCCCGCCGATGGTCTCGTTGCGGAACACCGTCAGCCAGGCCATGGATTTGCACCAGGAAGGCAGCATGTACGGGATGATGATCGCCAGGGAAAAGAAGTTTTTCCACGGCAGATCCGTCCGGACCATGAGCCAGGCGGCCAGCGAACCCAGGGCGATGGAGATCACGCTGGTCGACAGCGCGATGATCAGGGAGTTTTTCAGCGGGATCCAGAACAGGTTGCGGGATACGTCGCTGGACAGCAGGCGCTGCCAGTAATAGAGGGTGAACTCCCCGGCCGTCCCGCCCTTCACGCGGCGCAGGTCGGACTCGGCCAGCGTCAGGGTGGTCCGGATCATCTCCCCCAGGGGGACCACGATCAGGTAAACCAGCAGGATCAGCGCGATGATCGTGATGATGTTGTAGGGGTTGGTCACCATGTTACGCAGACGGTTTTTGAACCGCCTTCTGCGGGAAAAGGGCTGTTCCGTTACAGACTCGGCCACAGGCACACCTCCTTTGCCGCCGGGGGCGGCGCCGCGCTGGTGGGAAAAACGGACGGCCGGACATTCGGGAAACCGGCGGGACGTGGGACGTTTCCGTCAGCCCGCCTCCGCCTGTTCAATCATGTACCGGCCGAGCCGGTGAAGGAAGCGGAGCATATCGCCGCAGAGCGCGTCGGGCAGCTCGGCGGTGGCCCGCTTGAGCTCCAGGGAGAAATTGCCCGAATACCCGGTCTCCCGCAGGGCTTTGAGAATCGGCGGCCATACGATGGTGCCGCGGTAGGGGGACAAATGCTCGTCCGCTTTAGGCCTGCCGTGGTTGTCGTGCACATGCAGCGCCTTGAGCCGCGGCCCCAGCAGGCGGATGGACGCCGGCTGGTCCTGCCCGGCCACGTGCGCGTGCCCGGTATCCCAGCATACGCCGACCAGGGGATCGCCGATCGTATCCACCAGGTTCATCAGGTCTTCCGCCGTCATGCCGTAGCGGGGATGACGGCCGGACATGAACAGGTTCTCAAACGCGATCCCGACCCCGTTCCGGACGGCCAGTCCGACGAACGGCTTCCAGTATTCGAGATTGAAGGCCCTTGTTTTATCAAAGCCGTCATCCGGCGGGGCGTCCAGGTCCGCCGTGTGGAAGACCAGCCACCGGACCTTCAGCCGCGCCGCGGCCAGGATGGAGCGGCGGATGCGGTCCCCGTACAGCCCGCGGTCCACCGCCGGGTCCGTCCATTCCCTGGTCCGGTACACGAAGGCGTGGGACTGATCAAAGGAAAGGCCCAGTTCCTCCCCCTGCCGCCCGATCCGCTCCGTCTGTTCCTCCCAGTCCTCCCCGGAAAGCGGGAAGCCGGGGCGGATCAGGGCCCCGAAATCCAGGTCGGCATACCGGAACCCGGCTTCCCGGCACAGCTTCAGGCAGTACGAAAGATTCTCCCCGGGCGGGACCGATGTCCCGGGCCCCAGGAGCGTGGACGTAATGGACAGCCGCATGCGCCGGCACCTCTCTTCCGTATACCGCCAAAAGCCGGAACCAGTCGGAAAAACACAGGAACGGTGTTATTTTGTCTTCAATGACAGGATACCACAGTTCCGGCTTTTCCGCAAGCCATGGCACGTGATTTGTCAGCGCGTAACCGGTCCGCTTCCGAAATTGTCCGGGACATCCTTGTCAGCCGATGCCCGGATATGCTATCATGAAGAGGACGGATGACAGTTACAGGATGACAGATATCAGCATCAGCCGGCATGGATGAAAAGCCGGCCGCGGGAGGAGATTTCGCCATGACACAATTCAGCAGGTACCGCTTCGGCGACATGGTGCTGCTTTATGACCGGGACGAGCGCGGCGTCATGAGCATGCGCCTGATCCCGGCCGGAATGGAAGGGGGCCTGACGGAACAGGCCTGCGCCTCCGAGCCGCTGGTTGAACTCCACGCCCGGGGGGACAGCCTGCCCGCCGGGTACGGAAACGGCCATACCCTGGCCACCACGAAGGCTTCCCGGCGGCTGGCCCTGGTATCCCAGCAGCTGGACGGGCAGACGGTGGAAACCGTCCTTTCGGACGGCGCGGGCCGCACGGTCCGCCACCGGGCGGCCTGGAGCGACGGCCTGCAGGCGCTGGTTTTCACCGCCGAGTTCGAGAATACCGGGAACGCGCCCGTCACGCTGAACCTGCTTTCCAGCCTGAACGCAGGCGGCATTTCGCCGTTCATGGCGGGGGACGGGTGCGGGCAGCTGTTCCTGCACCGCATCCGGAGCATGTGGAGCGCGGAAGGGCGCCTGCAGACGGAATCCGTCGAGGAAGCCATGCTGGAACGCTCCTGGACCGGCCATGCTCTGCGCCTGTGCAAGTTCGGCCAGATCGGCTCCATGCCGGTCCGCGGCTGGTTCCCCTTTGCCGCGCTGGAAGACAGGCAGGCCGGCGTCACCTGGGCCATGCAGCTGGCCTGTCCTTCCTCCTGGCAGATGGAGATCCGGCGGAAGGATGACTGCCTCACCATGATGGCTTCCCTGGCGGACGAAGATTTCGGCCAGTGGGCGAAGACCGTCCGGCCGGGCGAACGGTTTGAAACCCCGGAAGCGTACCTGACGGTCGTTCGGGGCGGCGTCGACGAAGCTTCCCAGCGCCTTCTGACGGTGCACCGGCGCCATATGCCCAGGCCGGACGCGGAGCTGCCCGTCCTGTTCAACGAATACTGCACGACCTGGGGCAACCCTTCCCATGAAAACCTGGAACAGATCGTCCGCTGTCTGGACGGCCACGGGATCGACTATCTGGTGATCGACGCCGGATGGTACCGCAATGAGTCGGGCGGATGGTCCGAATGCGGCGGGGACTGGATCCCCAACGAACGGCATCTGTTCCCGCGGGGCCTCAAAGCCGCCGCGGACATGATCCGCGCCCACGGCCTGCGGCCCGGCCTGTGGTTTGAGCCGGAAACCTGCGCCGCGGAATCCGCCGTTTTCCGGAGGGAAGAGCTGCTGCTGACCCGGGGCGGAACGGTCATCGACACCGACAACCGCCGCTTCCTGGACATGCGGAAGGAAGAAACCCACGCCTACCTGGAAGAACGGGTGATCGGCCTGCTGAAGCGCTGCGGGTTTGACTACATCAAGGTGGACTATAACGACAGCATCGGCGTCGGGTGCGACAGCCCGGACGGCCTGGGCGAGGGCCTGCGGCAGAACATGCTGGGCACGCAGCGGTTTTTCCGCCGCATGCGGGAGGCGCTGCCGGGGCTGATGATCGAAAACTGCGCCTCCGGCGGCCACCGGCTGGAACCGTCCATGATGGCGCTGTCCGACATGGCTTCCTTTTCGGACGCCCACGAATGCCCGGAGATCCCCATCATCGCCGCCAGCCTCCACCGCGCCGCGCTGCCCGCACAGCTTCAAATTTGGGCGGTGCTCCGGGCGGAGGACAGCGTCCGCAGGATCTGTTATTCCCTCGTCAGCGCCTTCCTGGGGGTGCTCTGCCTGTCCGGGGACGTCACCCGTCTGTCCCCCGAGCAATGGCGCGCGGCGGACGAGGGGCTGGCGTTTTACCGGCAGGTCCGGCATATCATCCGGGACGGCGTGTCTTCCTTCCACGGAAATTTGTCCGCCGCCTGGCGGCATCCCGCGGGCTGGCAGGCGGTGGTCCGGCAGACGGAAACGGAGGCCCTGGTGGTCCTCCATACCTTCGGGGGAAGCTTCCCGGAAACCGTCACCCTGCCCGTGCCCGCGGGACGGATCCGCCGTGTCCTGTGCAGCGAAAACAACAAGGTCACGCTCAAAGACCGGCAGCTGACCATTCAGCTGAAAGCCCCCTTTGAGGCCGTCGCCGTGCATCTGGGGTGACAGGTCCATCTATCCATAAAAGACCGGACGGCTGCTCAGCCGCCCGGATATGAAAAAACCCCCAGGGTTTCCCTTGGGGGTTTTGATCGGTGTAATTACACCAGCTCGAGGATCACCATCTCGGCGGCGTCGCCGCGGCGGGGGCCCTTCTTGATGATGCGGGTATAACCGCCGGCGCAGCCCTTTTCCTGATTGCGGGCGCGGTACTTGGGACCGTATTCACGGAAGACCTTTTCCACCACGGGGTGCTTGTTGTCCTTCGTGCGTTCCCGGTACAGCTTTTTGCTCTCATCCTCTTCCTTGGGAAGATGGGCTTCGTACAGGTAGGACATCATGATCCGGCGGGCAGCCAGCTTGCTGGGGAGATCGTTGGTCACGGTTTCCTTGACGATCTGCTGCTTGTCGTTCTTGAATTCCTTTTCCACATCCACGGTCTTGTCGTATTCGCGGACCGCGAGGGTGATCATTTTATCTGCAATGCTGCGGACTTCCTTGGCGCGGGCCTCAGTCGTCTCGATGCGGCCGTTCCACAGCAGCTGCGTGGTCAGACCGCGGAGCATGGCTTTGCGCTGGCTCGCGGTGCGGCCCAGCTTGCGCTCCAATGCCATAAGTCGTTTCCTCCTATTTATTCTTCCGTGGCGCGCAGGCCCAGGCC
>CAMJXZ010000251.1 GCA_946409855.1 uncultured Clostridia bacterium
CAAGGGCGGCCTGACTTCCTGGGAAAACTGCACCGCTGACTGGATCAGCGAAGACTACCTGGTCGGTCTGGACTGGGCTGCTCAGGGCACCGACGAAGCCACCAAGGTGAAGAGCGCGCTGGATATCCCCGCCTGGGTGAACCGCCTCAAGACCATCCACAGCTGGTATGAAAAAGGCTACATCAACCCGGATGCCGCCGTCACCGAGTCCATGCCCCGCGCGCAGGCCGGCGTCGTGCAGTCCGGCCAGGGCTGGTTCGGCGCTGAGACCGTCTGGGCCAACGCCGTCAAGAAGCCCGTCTACATCTCCCGCTTCGAAGGCCCCTACATGAACACCTATTCCATCCGCGGCTCCATGACCGCTGTCAGCAGCTTCACCGAGCATGCCGACGAAGCCCTGAAGCTGATCGAACTGATGAACACCGATGAATGGTACCGCACCACCGCCCGCTACGGCATCGAAGGCAAGCACTACAATATGGTGGACGGCACCGCTGTCAAGACCGAACTGGGCGCCAACAACATGAGCCTGTGGGCTTACACCCAGGGCCACTACACCGTCGGCCCCGTGGAAGCTTCTCCCTTCCCCGAAGTGCCCGCCGATCCCGATCAGTGGACCAAGGTGTTCGAAGGCTATGCCGACGCGACCGTTTCCGCTGTCATGGGCTTCACCCCCAACCTGGATCCTGTGATGAACGAGTGCCTGGCCATCTCCAGCATCTGGCAGGAGTACAAGGCTGAGCTGATCACCGGTACTTCCGATCCCGACGTGGTGCTGCCCGAAGTCCGCGCCCGTATGGAAGAAGCCGGCCTGCAGACCGTGATTGACGAGCTCCAGGCTCAGATTGACGCCTTCCTGGGCAAATAATCCGCATTCACGCAAACCCTGATCCGGGGCCGTTTCCATTGCCGGGAACGGCCCCTTTTCAAACCTGATCCGGAGGATCCCCGCCCCGCCGCACGCGCGCCTGGCCCACACCGACAAAAAAGAAGGCAGAACAGCATGAACGGAAAAAAAGTATTGTGCGGACTGGACAGTCTGGACGACGCCGCTCCCCTCCTTTCGGGCCGGCGGATCGGGCTGATGACCAACCAGACCGGCATCGACAGCCATTTTGTCAGCGGGATCGACCGGATCCACAGCCGCTTCCGCCTGACCGCCCTGTTCGCCGTGGAGCACGGCATCCGTGGGGACGTGCAGGCAGGCCTGCATTACGAAACCCAGCCGGACCCGGCCACCGGCGTCCCGGTCTATTCGGTCTACGGCGGCACCCACCGGCTGACCCCGGCCATGCTGGACACCTTCGACGTCTTCTGCTTTGACATGCAGGACGTGGGCGCCCGGTTTTACACCTACCTGTACGCCCTGTCCCTTGCCATGGAGGAATGCGCCAAAGCCGGCAAGCCCGTGGTGGTCTTCGACCGGGTGAACCCCCTGGGCGGGGAGATCGTGGAGGGCACCGTCCTTTCCCCCCGGTTTGCCAGCTACGTGGGGATGTACCCCCTGCCCACCCGCTACGGGCTGACCATCGGGGAATACGCCCGGTGGGTCAAAGCGCATCTCCGCCTGGATCTGGACCTGACGGTGATCCGCTTGAAGGGCTGGGAACGGTCCCTGCTGCTGACGGATCTTTCGATCCCCTGGGTGCCCCCTTCCCCCAACTGCGCCACCGCCCACGCCGCTTTTGTCTATCCCGGCACCTGCGTGTTCGAGGGCACCAACGTTTCCGAGGGCCGGGGCACCACGATGCCCTTTGAGTACATCGGCGCGCCCTGGATCGACGCCCGGCGCCTGGAAGCGCGGATGGCGGATCACGACCTGCCCGGCCTCCATTTCCGGGCCGCGTACTTTACCCCCGGGTTTTCAAAATACCAGGGGCAGACGTGCCAGGGCGTGCAGGTGCACGTGACGGACCCCAGGCAGGCCCGGGTGGTCAAAGGCGCGCTGACCCTGCTGGACGAGATCCGCGCCCTGTACCCGGAGCAGCTGCAGTTTATCCCTTCAGCCTCCGGCAGCTTCTTTATCGACAAGCTCCTGGGCTGCGACGATTACCGTCTGGGCCGCGGCGCGGGCTCGCTGCTGTCCGCCCACGAAGCGGCCCGGACCGCCTTTATGGAGGAACGCGAAGCGTTTTTGATGTATGAGTGATATCAGGATCCAACCCGCGCGGCCGGAGCATCTGCCCGCCATCCTGGAGATCTGGAACGGCTGCGTCCGGTCCGGGGAGACCCTGCTGTTCCCGATGACGGAGGAATCCTTCCGGCAGAAATTCGTCGGCCGGCCCGGCTGCGAGCCGGACAACCTGCTTGCGGCCCTGCGGGACGGCACGGTTCTGGGCTTTGCCCACGGGGTCGCCCCGCAGACCTTTCCGGGCGGCAGGCCCGGGGACGCCTTTCTGACCCAGCTCATGGTGGACCCGGCCGCCCGGGGCCGGGGCGTGGGCCGGGCCTTGCTTCACGCCATGGCCGAAAAGATGCGGGCCCGGGGCGCCGTCCGGCTGCTGATCTCCAGCGTGAACCCGGTCAACCTGCCCTGGCGCATCCCCGGCTCCCCCGGCCACGACCACGACAACATGCCGGGAGCGGACGCCGAATCCCCCTGCTTCGGCTTCCTGCCGGCCTGCGGCTTCCGGGTACTGTACCGGGAGGCGGCGCTGTACATCAACCTGGCCGGTTACCGGCCCCCGGAGGATCTCGAGCGGATCCGCGCCCGCCTGCAGGCGGAGGGAATATATACCGGCCCCTATGACGCCGCCTGGGACTGCGGCTTTGACCGCCTGTGCGACCGGGTGGGCAGCGAATACTGGCGGGACGTGCTGCGCACCGAGATCGCCGCCCGGAAGGAAAACCGCCCCAACGCGGACCCGCGGTTCTGGCCGGACGGCCGGATGCCCGCCGGTCCCCGAACGCTGCTCACCGCCGTGCACGACGGGCAGATCGTCGGCTTCACCGGCCCGGTGGACCGGCAATCGAGCGGCCGCGGCTGGTTCACCGGCATCTGCACCGACCCGGAATACGGCCGCCGCGGCATCGCCACGGTGCTGTTCAACGACCTGCTGTCGTCCTTTGTGCGGGAGGGCGCGGCCTTTACCAGCCTCTTTACCGGGGAAGACAACCCGGCCAAAAAGATCTACCTGCGGGCGGGCCTGCGGCAGGCGCGCCGTTTTGCCCTGATGGGGATGCCGCTGGAAGGAGGAGAATCCGATGGCTAAAACGATCCTGGCCGTGGGCGCGCATACCGGCGACGCGCAGCTGACCTGCGGCATGCTGCTGGCCAAGCACGCCATGCACGGCGACCGGGTGGTCACCGTGGACCTGACCGCCGGGGAGCGCGGCACCCCCGCCGGCTGGACGGTGGCGGATTTCCGGCAGTACAACATCGAGTGCGCCGCCCGCTTCGCCAAAAAAATCGGCGGCGAGTCCGTCGTGCTGGACACCCCGGACGGCGAGCTGTACGACACCAAGGAGGAGGAACTGCGCCTGGCAGCGCTCATGCGGGAATACCGCGCGGACGCCGTGCTGTACCACTGGAAAAACAGCCTGCACAAGGATCACGAGGCGGCGCACAGGATCACGGACAACGCGATCTTTTACGCCTCTCTGCCGACCTTTGAGCATCCCCTGCCGCCGGCCCCCATCCGCCGCTTCATGTGCGCGGAAAACTGGGAGGACGAACCGGACTTCTCCCCCTACTACTGGTTTGACGTGACCGAAGCCTTCCCGCTGTGGAAGGAAGCGATCAAAGAGCTCTGGCTGGCCGAGCATTCCGCGAGCTTCAAATACCTGCGCTACTACGAGGCGCTCAGCGTCGTCCGGGGCGCGCGCATCGGCGTGGACCACGCCACCTGTTTCGGCACCAGCCCCACCGCCAAGCGCCAGAAACTGGACCTGCTGTAAAGAAAGGGGCGTTTTGCCGCCCGGCGCGGCGGGGACAGAAACGGAAGCGGCCGGCAAGCGAACCGGACGGACGATGGGGCCCGATGCAAAAACGGGCGGGAAAGACAGTGAACCTCATCCGGCCCGCTGCGTTGTCCGCCGCCGGGACCCGCCGGTCCGCTTCGGTCGCGGGGGCGCGCCCTTCCCGCGCAGACACCGCGGCAGCGGATGAAAGGAGACGCACCGATGAAAAAAGCAAGATCCGGTTTACCCATCGCGCTGGCTCTGCTCGCGGCGCTCTTTGTCTTTTCCGCCGCTATAGGGATCGCGGAAGAACCGCCGGAGGAAGCGCTGGCCGGGATCCGGACAGCCGCCACGCTGGATGAGCAGCTGGCCCGCATGCACGCCTTTTCCCTTGTCTGCGGCGCGCGGTTTGAAACCGGCGGGTGGGATGTTGATTTGGACTTCGAGCCCGCGGAAGACATCCCGGAAGGCATTCTTCCTGCTGCCGAAGATGCATTGGAAGCAGATAAAATGCCTGATGCGCTTCAGAACGCCCGGTTCATCGTGATCTTCGATGAATATGATACAACAGGCAGCCTCGATCGGCGCTTTATACCGGGCGCGTTTTATATTCGCCTGCCGGAAGCCAACCGGGCGGCGTCCCTGGAAGACGCGGACGCGGTGCTGTATGTGACGCATACGTACGATCAGCGCGGAGATTATACGGGAAAGGCCTACAACCGGGTCTATCGGCTGTACGCGGCACCTCTGGACGGGTCGGGCGTCTATCTCCTCAGCCGCCTGATCACCAAGCCGCCGCAGTCCGGCATGGGAGCGCTTGCGGGCGAGCGGCTGTCGCAGGAGGCACTGTGGCGGCTGTACGGAAGCCTGTTTTACCGTACCGAGCTGACAGTCCCGTATCCTGAGCAGGAGGGCGAAGCCACATTCCGTGTGACCGGTTCGGGCTGCTGCCTCATTCGGCTGGACGGTAGTTTTCCGGGCCGGTATGAGGTGCCCGCCGAGGTCGAAGGCATTCCCGTCACGGGCATTGAGTTTATCCGGAACAGCACGGTCCAAGAGCTGATCCTGCCGGAAGGCGTCACCTATATCAGCGGGAACGACGCCATTTCCTGCGTGAATCTGACGGCCATTCATTTCCCTTCGACCCTCCGGCGCATCACGGGCCGGGACGTGTTCGGGCACACGCAGCTGAAAAGCCTGACG
>CAMJXZ010000252.1 GCA_946409855.1 uncultured Clostridia bacterium
CAGCCCATGCGCACCCTCTTCCTGCTGCACGGCTACACCGGCAAGGCGGGCAACTGGGTGCCGGAGGACCTGGCGTACCGGCACCGGCTGGCCATCGTCATGCCCAACGCCGAAAACTCCTTCTACCTGAACGGTCCGGCGACCGGCCGCGCCTTTCAGACCCTGGTGGGGGAAGAGCTGGTGGATTATGTGCGCAGGACCTTCCGTTTGGCCATGCGGAAGGAGGACACGTTCATCGCCGGTATGTCCATGGGCGGGTTCGGCGCCCTGCACACGGGGCTGAGCTATCCGGAAACGTTCGGGAAGATCGCCGCGCTGTCCTCCGCGCTGATCGTGCACGGCATCGCCCGCATGCAGCCGGGAGAGGACAACGGCATGGCCAATTACGAGTATTACCGGGAATGCTTCGGGGACCTGGAAACCGTGGAGGAGCGGGACGTCAATCCGGAAGTCCTGATCCGTGCCCTGAAAAAAGCCGGAACGGAGCTCCCGGAGATCATGATGTGCTGCGGCACGGAGGATTTCCTGCTTCAGGCCAACCGGCAGATGCACGCCTTCCTGGAACAGGAACGGGTGCCGCACCTGTACCTGGAGGACGAGGGAAACCACGATATGGCTTTCTGGAGCAGGTATATCGTAAAAGCCGTGGCATGGATGTGCGGCTGACGGCCGCGCGGCCCGGCGCTGTAAGGAGGAACGCCTGTGTCCAACCCCTGGATGAACGTATATCCCAGGCCGCAGCTGCGGCGGGACAGCTTTTTCTCCCTGAACGGTCCCTGGCAGCTGAATGGGCAGATGGTGGAGGTGCCGTTCCCGCCGCAGGCCCCCGCGTCCGGCTATCGGGGGCCGGTCGGCGCCGGGCTCGTTTATGAGCAGACCTTCGCTCTGCCGGACGGCTTTACGCGCCCGGGGGAGCGGGTGATCCTGCACCTGGGCGCGGTGGATCAGACCGCCTTTGTGTTCGTCAACGGCCGGCCAGCTGTCCGCCACGAAGGGGGATATCTGCCCTTCAGCGCGGACATTACGCTGCTGCTGCGGCCGGGGGAAAATACCCTGCGGGTGGAAGCGGAGGACACGCTGGACCACCTGTATCCGTACGGCAAGCAGTGTGAAAAACCGCACGGCATGTGGTATACGGCGGTATCCGGCATCTGGCGCAGCGTATGGCTGGAAAGCGTGCCGGAAGAATACATCCATAATATCATCTGCCGGACCGACACGGAAAGCGTCACGCTGACCGTTTCCGGGCCCGGGCAGGACGCGCATGTCCAAATCACCCTGGACGGTCAGCCGATGACGCGGGCGGTCTGCCCGCCCGGGCAGCCGGTCCGGATCCCGATCCCGTCGCCGCGTCTCTGGTCGCCGGAACACCCGGTGCTGTACGACGCGTTAATCCGCTGCGGGCAGGACAGGGTCTCCGTTTACTTCGGGCTGCGGTCCGTCGCCGTATCCGCCGACGCCCGGGGCGTGGAGCGGGTTTGTCTGAACGGCAGCCCGGTGTTTCTTTCGGGCGTGCTGGACCAGAGCTATTTTCCGGACGGCCTGTTCCTGCCGGGCGGGGGCCCGGCGGGGTATGAGGAAGACATCCGGCGGATGCGGGCCATGGGCTTCAATACCCTGCGCCTGCACATCAAGGTGGAAGACGAAAGCTTCTACGAGGCCTGCGACCGGCTGGGGATGCTGGTCATCCAGGACATGGTGCAGAGCGGCGCCTACTCCTACTTTTTCGACACCGTGCTGCCCAACCTCGGGTGCAGATACCGTCCGGACCGGCTGCCGGGCAGCCGGAAGCGGCGGGCGTTCTTCGAACAGCACTGCCTGGATATCCAGGACCATCTGCGGAATCACCCGTGCGTCGTCGTGTATACGATCTTCAACGAAGGCTGGGGCCAGTTTGATACCACGCGCCTGTACCGGACGCTGAAAAAGAACGACCCGGACCGGCTCTATATCTCCGCTTCCGGCTGGTTCAAGGGCTACGAAACGGATCTGGACAGCGAGCACGTCTATTTCCGCCTGCGCACGCTGAAGGGCCGGAAAAGGCCCCTGATCCTGTCCGAGTGCGGGGGATACGCCCGGCCGGTCCGGGGACATCTGGCCGTGCCGGACGGGACGTACGGCTACGGCGAAGCCGGCACGGAACAGGCCCTGACGGACCGGATCCTGCTGCTGATGGAGAAAATGGTGCTCCCGGCGGTCGCCCGGGGGCTGTGCGGCTTTGTCTATACGCAGCTGAGCGACGTCGAGGCGGAAATCAACGGCCTGTATACCTACGACCGCTCCGTCTGCAAGGTCAGCGCCGGGCAGATACGCAGGGCGGTCGAAAGGCTTTCGGAAGAACTGGAAAAAAGCAGCCGGGCGGCGGACCGGGATCCTTCATCCGACGTAAGAGACGGGGGAAAATGATATGCGTCTGTTTGTCGCTTTGCAGCCGGACCCGGGGTTTCTTTCGGCGCTCTCCGCGCTTCAGAACCGGTGCCGCGAGGCCGGGGCGGCCGCCCGCTATCTGGCGCCGTCCAACCTGCATCTGACCCTGGCCTTCATCGGGGAATGGCCGGAGGAGATCACATCCCTCCTGCCGGAACCGGAGGAACCGTTTTCCGTCACCCTGGACCGGGTCGGCTTCTTTCCGCAGGCGGATGTACTCTGGGCGGGGACAGCCCCGAATCCGGCGCTGGACCGTCTGGCCGCCCGCGTCCGGGAACGCCTGACCCGGGCCGGGGTTCCGTTTGACCCAAAGCCTTTTTATCCCCACATCACCCTGGGCCGCAAGCCCTCCTTTCCGCCCGGCTTCCGTCCGGAACAGATCCGTGTTCCGGCTGTTTCCATGCCGGTCCGGGAGGTCTGCCTCTACCGGTCCGACCATGGCCCAAACGGGATGATCTACACAGTGATCGGAAGGAGCGGTGCCGTTTCATGAGTCTGTTTGCCATCGGGGACCTTCATCTCCATTTCCAGTCCGTTCTGAAGGCGCACGGGCAGCTCCACGCCCCTGTCTGGCAGAACCACGAGGAGATACTCCGGAAAAACTGCGAAGCCCTGATCCGCCCCACGGACACGCTGGTGCTGGTTGGGGATCACAGCTGGGGAAAGAACCTTGAGGAATGCGAGCGGGACCTTGCGTACATCTGCGCCCTGCCCGGGAGAAAAATCCTCCTGCGGGGCAATCACGACATGTTCTGGGACGCGAAAAAGACGGACGCCCTCAATCGCCTGTTCGAAGGAAAGCTCTTTTTCCTGCAGAACGCATACGCGCCTTATCAGGATTACGCCATCGTCGGCACCAAGGGATATACCTTCGAGGGCCCGTTTTTTCTGCGGGGGAAGAAGATCGTCGGCTGGGACAAGGAAGCGGAAGCGCACGCCGAAAAGCTGATCGAACGGGAACTGGAACGGCTGAAAATCTCCTTTGAGGCCGCCCGGGCGGACGGCTTCAGCCGGTTCATCATGTTCCTGCATTATCCGCCCACCAGCATCCTGGAAAGCAACAGCGCCTTTACCGCCATGGCGGAAGCGTACGGCGCCGAGCAGGTGATCTACGCCCACTGTCACGGGGAAAGCCGCTTCCACGACAGCATCGAGGGCAGGCATCACGGCATAACATACCGCCTGGTCTCGGGGGATTATCTGCGGTGGATGCCCGCGCGGATCCTCTGACCCGCCGGTATCCGACAGTCTTGCGGCAGACGGCGGGAATCTGCCGCTGCTTTCCCGTTGGCCTAACCGGAGCGCGGCGGGATGCATACGGTTCGAATCTTTTCTGGGCCCGTTCCCTGCGCCGGCCGGGCAGGGAGCGGGCCGGTATGTTGACGGAGAGAAAACAATGTATGAAAAACAGCTGAACCTGGCGGCGGATATGAACGGCTGCCCGAACCGGTGCCTGCACTGCTGGCTCGGACATATGCCGAACCGGAAAATGGAAGACGGCGCCGACCGGTTCATCATGGATTATTTTTCCCCGTTTTTTGAGCGGATCGCCTTTTACAGCTGGCTGCGGGAACCGGACTTCTGCGACGATTACGCCGCCCGCTGGGAAAAGGATCTGGCCGTTTCCAAAAACGCCCGGCCCGAACGGTTTGAGCTGGCCAGCTTTTACCGGATCGTGCGGGACGAAAAGTACATCCCGTTTTTAAAATCCGTCGGCGTCCGCAAGGTGCAGCTGACCTTTTTCGGCCTTATGGAAACGCAGGACAGATACGTCGGCAGGACCGGTGCCTTTGAGGAAGTGATGCGGGCGACGGAACTGCTGATCCGCGGCGGCATCGTCCCCCGCTGGCAGTGCTTCCTCAACGAGGAGAACCGGGAAGAGATCGCGGCGCTCAAGGATATCTGGGAAAAGATCCAAAGGGAAAGCTGTCCGGAGCTTTCGTTCTTTGTCCATGAAGGGAGCTGCGACGGGGAAAACCGGAAACTCTATCCGATCCGCATCCTGAAGCATCATATCCTCGAAACGCTGATCCCGTTCTATCTGAACTATCCGGTCCTGAAGACAGAAAGGGAGTGCCGGGAGCTGCTGCTGGAGGACGGCACGTCCCCCTCCTTCCCCGTGGGGGACACGGTCACCCTGAACATCTCGAATGCCTACGACGTATTCTTCAATTACACCCACATGACCGGGCCGTGGGTCATCGGCAACCTGAAAAAAGACCCCGCGCCGGAGCTTGTCCGGCGGGTGATGACCGGGGATACGGCCGCCCTCCGGGCCGCGGGCCGCTGTACCTGGGCCGGCCTGGCGGACCGGTACGGGGACCCGGCCTCCGAGCGCGTGTTCAGTCCGGACGATTACCGGATGTATCTGTTCAACCGGTTCCTGGAAGAGGAAAACCGGTGACCGGATCCCGGCACATCGGCGAAGGACAGCCCGCTCCGGCGGAAAAACAGGATTTCTTCAGAATAATATTTGACGAAAACGAAAATCTGTTGTACAATAACCGTCGGGTAAGGCGGTCGGATGACCGCGGGCCCCGCCGGTTCATCCGGCAGGGAATGAGGAAAGTCCGAGCACCACAGGGCAAGGATGCCAGCTAACGGCTGGTGGAGGCGACTCCAAGGCAAGTGCAACAGAGAGATACCGCC
>CAMJXZ010000253.1 GCA_946409855.1 uncultured Clostridia bacterium
CGCTTGAGTTTATCCAATGATTGAAACAGCATACAGCACCGCTCCTTATCTGATCGGATTCAAGAAGGATTGCTCTTCGTGTTTGGGACACCCTTCTCTGCTAAAGGACTCACAGTTCCCGGTAGAACTTTGTCGCACCGGCGATCTCTTCTTTTGTCGGATGGCCCTTGGCAATACCACCTACGAGTTTGAATGGACCGAAGGTGTCGAAACCCAGGCAGTGGTATGCTCCCAACTCATGGCAGTGCTTCTTCTCTGCGATCTCACGAATGCTTTTCAGGAATCCGCCGACCGGTGCCCCATGAGTGTATATATAGAACACATCCCTGTTCTCTGGCAGATACTCAGCAGCAAAGGACAGAATCTGTTTGGCAATACCGCTGAAGTAGATACCGGAAGCAAAACCGATACGATCAAACGACGCCAAGTCAGCATCCGGGTGCTCTGTCACATCGATCAGCGTTACTTTTTCTGTAGCCGCAATAGCATCCAGCAGTCTTTTCGTATTTCCATGGTGCTTGGAATAATAAACAATGGTTGTTCTCATTGATGTTCCCTCTTATGAAGTCCGACTCATATGATTGAGGCACCTAATGCTTGCCGTACCCAAGTCATTTAGGATTCCATCATTCCATTTTATTATACCCAAAACCGATTGAAAGACAATGTATGTAACGTAAACATAAAAAACATGGGGGCACGATTTGCTCCTTTTTCATTTGGTGGTCTACTCTTGCAGTCATATCGTCCACATCTAACGCTGGCAAGCTGTACACATCGAACAGGCATTCCGTCAACATCTAATTTGGTGGATAGTATGAACACCCTTTTCGTCAACAACGAAAAAATGAAACTTCGGTGTGTTCAAATGATGGTTCGCCTTGTCGCCGAAAAACGCTTGGGGGAGGAGAATCGAAAGGCAGGAAAAAACTCCTGGGGTGTTCATTCGCGGCATAAAGAAAGCCCTCGAAAACATAGTGTTTTCAAGGGCTTGTGGTGGTCGCAACAGGGCTCGAACCTGTGACCCCCGCGATGTGAACACGGTGCTCTACCAACTGAGCCATGCGACCGTAACCGGATCGAACAGTGATATATTACCACCGCGAAGCGGCGGTGTCAAGAGAAAAATGAGCGCAAAACGATGAATGAAAAAAGAAGGATTTTCCTGCCTTCACCGGCGCCCGGACATCATGATAGTATGCCTTTTCTTAAACCCGGCTTTTTTATCACGCGGAGAAAGCGGCGGGAGAAGGATCCGGGGAGGAATGGCCGGGATGATAACGCGGCATGACGCAGATGCGTTTTCCGGCGGTTGCATACCGTCCGCGGGCGTGATACAATGCCTTTTGTGCCGTACGATTAAACGTGAAGATATGTTCCGGAGGGAGTATGTACGATAAAGCGGCGGGCCGGGAGAGCGGATTGAAAAAATATATCGGCGAAAGGGCCTTTTACAGGATGCTCGGCGCGGTGGTGGTCCCCGTGATGCTGCAGAACGCCCTGAGCACCTTTGTAAACCTGCTGGACAATGTGATGGTGGGCGCGGTGGGCACCGAGCAGATGAGCGGGGTATCCATCGTCAACCAACTGCTGTTTGTTTTCAACCTGTGCCTGTTCGGGGGCATGGGGGGCGTGGGCATTTTTACGGCGCAGTACTACGGACGGCAGGACAGGGAGGGAATCAGGAATACCTTCCGGTTCAAGATGATGCTGTCCATAGTCCTGCTGCTGGGAGGACTGGGCGTGTTTATTTTTGCGGGCGGGGACCTGGTGGCCCTGTTCCTGCACGAGGGCGGCGAAACGGGGGATATCGCCCTGACGCGGATGTACGCCGGGCGGTATATGCGGATGATGCTCTGGGGGCTTTTGCCCTTCGCGCTGCAGCAGGCCTACGCCTCCACCCTCAGGGAATGCGGCGAGACTCTGCTTCCGATGAAGGCCGGGATCGCCGCCATCCTTTTGAACCTGGCGGGCAACTGGATCCTGATCTTCGGGCATTTCGGCGCGCCGGCCATGGGGGCGGAAGGCGCGGCCCTGGCCACCGTGATCAGCCGGTGGGCGGAATGCCTGATCATCGTCGTCTGGACCCACAGGCACAGTGAACGGATGCCCTTTATCCGGGACGCGTACCGGGGGCTCAGGGTGCCGCTTTCCCTGGTGAAGCAGATCATGCTCAAGGGCATGCCCCTTCTGATCAACGAGCTTCTGTGGAGCTCCGGCACGACCGCCGTCAACCAGTGCTATTCCACCCGGGGACTGATGGCGGTGGCCGCGATGAACATCTCCTCCACCATCGCCAACCTGTTCAATATCCTGTGGATTTCCATGGGCACGGCGGTATCCATCATCGTGGGGCAGCAGCTGGGGGCCCGGGAATTTGACCGGGTCCGGGTCACCGTGCGCAGGCTGATCGCCTTTTCCATGGCCCTGGCCCTGGCCGCGGGCCTGGTGCTGTTCACTGCCGCGCCCCTGTTCCCGCGGCTGTACAATACCACCGACGAGGTGCGGAGCCTGGCGGTGCAATTGATGCGGGTGACCGCCTGCGCCGGGGTGCTTTACGCCTTCTGCCACAGCGCGTATTTCGTGCTGCGCTCGGGCGGACGCACCTGGATCACCTTCCTGTTCGATTCGGCCTACCTGTGGGTGCTGAAGGTCCCCGCCACGAGGCTCCTGATATCCGACGCGGCGCTGCCGGTGGCCGCGGTGTTCGCCCTGTGCGAGGCCATCGACATCCTCAAGGGCGTGATCGGGTATATCCTGATCAAAAAAGGCGTGTGGATGCGGAACATCGTCGACTGACAGGCATGCGGCATATGTTTTCCCGCTTTCATCGATATCAGGCATTATAAGGGGGAACGTCATGGAGACTTGGGAAAATGAGCGGAAGACCCGGCAGGACAGGGAGCTGTGCGGGCGCCCGGGGGAAGGCGCCTCCGGCGCCGTTTATCGGGCCCGGAAACAGGACCTGTCCGGGGGATACCCGGCGATGCGGATCCCGCGCAATGACAGCGGACCGGACTCGCCGGGGGCGGAAAAACCGTCCGTTTCCGGATCGAGACCTCCGGAACACGGTCCGCGGGAAAAGATCCGCGGATGGCTGATTTTACTGATCATCGCGGTCCTGATCCTGGCGGATCTCCGCGTGACGGCGGTCACGGGAGGTCAGGAGAAAAGCAAGCGTAACATGGGAGACCTGCAGACTGCGCGCATGGCTGAACGAAACGTTTCTGGAAAAAGCGCTCAGCGCGGATGAACGGAAGGCGATCGTACCGACATGGGTGGACAACGGCGCAAGCCAGGGATACGGCGAATTTGATACGCGCGGCGGGAATGATACGGAGGACAGGATCTTCCTACTGAGTTACGCTGAAACGTGGAGATATTTCAGCAGCTACGGCGCCAGTCAATGCAAGGCTACGGAGTTCGCCGTATCACACGGAGCCCATAAAGAACGGGGCAGCGGCTATTGCCGCTGGTGGCAGCGGTCGCCGGGGGCGTCATCGTCTGAAGCGTGCATCATGCCCGGCGATAACGGGAGCGGCTGCTATGATGTCGCCTACTGCAACGGCGCTGTCCGTCCCGCTCTGTGGGTGAAACTGGACTCCGGGATATTCTGATCTTTTATGCCGCCGAACGGGTACGATGCGGGCGGGGAAAAACGTTCCGCCGGGCGGAATAATGCCGGATGACCCCGATCGTGTGAAAAAACAGTTTACTTTTTACCGGCGTGATGCTATAATTTTTTCAGATGCCCGGTACCATTTTCATAATTCTATGAAGGAGGCCTTTCCTATGAAGAAAGCTCTGGCACTGTTTTTGATCGCCGTGATGGCGCTGTCCCTTTGTTCCGCGGCCTTCGCGGCGGAGGATTACACCATCCGCATCTACTCCAACTCCAACTCCTCCGAGCGCACCACCTGGCTGATCAAGGCCGCGAAGGAAGCCGGCTTTACGATCTCCATTGACGACAACTCCGTCATTTCCGGCGATACCGCCGCCGTGCAGGCCGCCAACGAGAACAAGGACGCCGACGTGATCTTCGGCCTCAACGAAGTCCGCTGGAGCCAGCTGATCAACGGCCAGTACGAAAACCTGACCATCGCGGACTGGACCCCCTCCTGGGCGGACAAGGTCGGCGATTACAAGTTTGACGGCAAGGCCTACGGCCTGGTCATCCAGAACATCCTGATGCTCTACCGCACCGACGCCAAGGGCACCAACGGCAACGCGCTGCATTTTGCCCACTGGGCTGACATCGTGAACTGCGGCTACAAGTGGTATCGTCAGGGCAAGGTGGGCGGCACCACCAACATGAACATCAACAACGCCATGCTGTACAGCTTCACCGATCCTGCCTCTCCCGCGGGCGGCATCTCCGTGGAGGGCTGGAAGACGCTGTGGGCCTACTGCGCGGGCGGCAACTACACCGGCGACAAATACGGCCTGGATCCCCTGATCCGCGGCGACGTGCAGGTGTCCACCTTCTATTCCTCCTCCCTGTACGGCAACATTGACGCTGCCCAGGACACCGTAGAGGATCCGCTGGTCGGCACCCTGAATCCCGAGAACTGGGCGCTGGTGGACATTGACGACGGCACCTACTACATCGCCGAATACATCGGCATCGTGGACAACCCCAACCGCAGCGAGGCCCAGACCGAAACCGTCAAGGCTTTCGCCGAATGGTTCGGTTCCGCCGAAGTGCAGATCGCGTGGAGCGAGGAATTCGACAGCTATCCCTGCAACACCGACGCCGTCGCCGAGCTGTATGACGAGGTCCCCGCGATCTATGCCATTAAGAACTGCTCCCTGACCAAGGTCGAGGGCACCGATATGACCTATGCCGAGTATGTCGGCGCGCATTCCACCGAATGGACCAACATCATGACCAACCTGGGCTTCTACTGGGCCGACAATTCCGCCGCCCCCAAAGAGCCCGACTGGGACAACCAGAATTGGGCCGTCCTGACCCAGGCTGCCCAGTAAGCTTTTCCTGTCCGTGAACGGGCGGGCCTGCGGCCTCGCAGGCCCGCCGATTTCTTTATCAGGGCATGCTCCGCGGGAGGGGGA
>CAMJXZ010000254.1 GCA_946409855.1 uncultured Clostridia bacterium
CCGCGGTATCTGTTCTGTCCGTAGGACTGAACAGATACAAATCATGTATCAAATCTGATGGGCGTCAGGCCTCCGGGTCCGGATATACGCGCCCCGCCGCCGCTCCGCCCGAAGGACCGTGTCAACGGTATTCCGGCAGCCAGCCCGCGTGCGCCTCGATCAGGTCGTCGCACATGGCCACGATATCGTCTATGGACAATTCGCTCTGGCAGTGGGGATCCATCATGGCCGCCTGGTAGATGAAGTCCTTCTTCTTTGTGACTGCCGCCCGGATCGTCAGCAGCTGCACGTTGATGTTGGTGCGGTTCATGGCGGCGCACTGTTCGGGCAGGTCGCCCACAAAGGTCGGCGTAACGCCGCCGGCGTCGGCGATGCACGCCACCTCCACGCACGCCGTCCGCGGCAGGTTGGTGATCAGCCCGGTGTTGATCACGTTGCCGCCGAATTTGTAGGGCCGGTTTGTCTCCATGGCCTCCATGATGCGGCTTGCGTATTCGTTGCTGCGGGTGTGGGTAAGATGCGGGTCCCTGGTCAGTTCGTCCCGCTGCTTTTCCCAGCGTTCAATCTGGCTGACGCAGCGCCGCGGATATTCGTCCAGCGGGATATTGAAGCGTTCGATCAGTTCCGGATATTTATCCTTGATGAAGAAGGGCATATATTCCGCGTTGTGCTCGCTGGATTCGGTCACGTAATAACCGAAGCGCTTCATGATCTCCAGGCGCACCATGTCGCCGTGCTTTTCGGTGATGGCGGCGCAGCGGCGCTTGATCTCGGGATACAGGTCCTCGCCGTTCCTTGTGATCTCCAGCAGCCAGGCCTGGTGATTGATCCCGGCGATCTTATACTGCACGCTGTCGTCGTACTCCATGCCCGCGTGCTTCATCAGCGTCGGCGCGCAAACCTGCACGCTGTGGCAAAGGCCCACGGTTTTAACGTTCGTATAGCGCTGCATCGCGCCGGACAGCATGGCCATGGGATTGGTATAGTTCAGGAACCAGGCGTCGGGGCATACCTCCTCCATGTCCCTGGCAAAATCGAACATCACCGGAATGGTGCGCAGGGCGCGGAAAATGCCGCCGATGCCCAGGGTGTCCCCGATGGTCTGGCGGAGGCCGTATTTCCTGGGCACCTCAAAATCGATCACGGTGCACGGCTCGTATAGGCCCACCTGGATGGCGTTCACCACATAGTCCGCGCCGCGCAGGGCATCCTTCCTGTTTTCCACGCCGCAGAAGGTCTCTATTTTCGCCTTTCCGCCAAGGTTTGAATTGATGGCGTCAAGCATCATGTGGGATTCCCGCAGCCGTTTGGGATCGATGTCATACAGCGCGATCACGCTGTCCGCAAGGGCCGGGGTGCACATGCTGTCACCCAAAACATTCTTTGCAAAAACAGTGGAACCCGCGCCCATAAACGCGATCTTCGGCATGGTGATTTACCTTCCTTTCCGTCCTTTGTCCGTCAAGCCATACAATAAATATCAGCGCCGTCACAGCAATACGTTCAGCGGCCGGCCGTCGTACACCGCCCGCACGCTTTCCCCGCCGGCCAGGCGCACAAACACCTCCCGCTCCTCCGCCATGCCGGGCCACGATCCTTCCCGCGCGGAAAGGCTGAAGACCCGCTCGGCATCGTGCCAGGCAAGAGCGACCCGGGCGCATTCGCCCTGTTCATAGCCATAGCCGTCGCCCGCGTCGTCATACCATATGAACGCGCCGTCAGCGCCGGGATACACGGTAAATGTGATCGGCGGGCAGGGCATTTCGTCGGCATGCTGCTGCACAGGGCCTGTCAGCACCACGCCGCCGGCGCGCACAAACAGGGGCACTGTGTCAAGCGGGGCGGATGCCCGCACCGTCTGCCCGCCCTCAAGGCAGGCCCCGCTTTCCCATGGATGCCACATGCAGCCGGCGGGAAGATACACCGTCTCCCAGGTATCCGGCGCCGGAATGCCGCGCCCGCCCGGGCCATGGTACATGGGCCGCGTGACAGGCTTTACCAGCAGGGAATCCCCCACCAGCATTTCATTGCCGATCTCCCGAAGCGCGGGATCCTCCGGAAACATCAACGCG
This sequence comes from uncultured Clostridia bacterium, assembly GCA_946409855.1. GTDB lineage: Bacteria > Bacillota > Clostridia > Christensenellales > Aristaeellaceae > UBA4246. The sequence goes on from CAMJXZ010000254.1 coordinate 2,073, forward strand.
GGTACGCGGACGGGCGGCATGCCCCCGCCGCAGTATTGGGCGGCCAGGGAATACCAGTGGGGCACCATGCCGCTGCGCAGACGGATGATCTTTTCGATGGCGTCATACCATGGATCTCCCTTTTCCCCGAACTGCCATATCTCCCTGGGCGTGCCCGTCCCGTGGGAGCGCATCATGGGCAGGAAAGCCCCCAGCTGCAGCCAGCGCACATACAGTTCCCGGTATCCGGGGTCGGCAGCGCCGTCCGGAAAATCCCCCGCCCCGAACCAGGCGCCGCCGCAGCCCGCGGGGAAAAAGCCGCCCGCGTCGGTGGTCCACCAGCCTTCGCCGGTGGCCATGAAGTTCAGCCCCTCCGGCACCTGGCGGCGCAGCGTTTCCCAAGTGGCGGAAACATCCCCGGACCAGGTAACGGCGGCATACCTGTGCTGGCCCGCCCAGGACGAACGGGTCAGGTTCAGCACCCGCTTTTCCCGTGTGGTCTCCCTTTGGCCCAGGTAAATGCCCATGGAGTGGTACAGGCTGTACAGGCATATCTTTCCGGGGTCCAGGTAAACTTTGGCCTCCCGGGTGTTCATCTCCACCCGCTCAAAGGGCTCCGGCTTCAGGGTTCCGTGCCAGTCCGATTCGAAAGGTTCCGTGCAGTCGCACCACCAGGCGTCCACGCCGAAGCGGAACAGGCCTTCCCGGGCCTGCTTCCAGTAAAGGTCGCGGGCTTTGGGGCTGAAGGCGTCGTAGATCACCCGGTTGCCCAGCATGCAGCCGTTTTCCAGCATTTCCTGCCGGTCCGCGTTGCCGTCCCCCTGCATGGAGGGCCAGATGGATATCATCAGGCGCACCCCCATCTGGTGCAGCTCATCCGTCAGGGCTTTGGGATCGGGATAGCGCTTTGCGTCAAAGGCTTTATACCCCCACTGTCCTTCCGGCCAGGACTGCCAGTCCTGCACGATCACGTCCAGCGGCACCCGGCGGCGGCGGTATTCCCTTGCCACGTCCAGCAGCTCCCGCGCGTCGGTATACCGTTCCCTGGACTGCACATAGCCGAAGGCGTAACGGGGCAGGAGCGGCGCCGCGCCGGTCAGGGCCGCGTACTGCCGGCACACGTCCGCGTACGCGCCGGGCAGGAAATAATAATCCATTTCATCCGCGCAGTCCGCCCACAGGCAGGATCCCTCGGCGTCGTCGTGGAAAGCGGAAAGGCAGCCCAGGTCCCCCAGCATCCCCCAGCCGCCGGTGGAAACCAGCATGGGCACCGCCGCTTTCAGGTTATGCTGGTACAGATACCGGCTTTTCCCCCTCAGGTTTGCGTAGCCCTCCTCGTGGGATCCGAGGCCGTACAGCGCTTCTTGGGGGGAAAAATCCAGATACAGCCGGAAGGCACAGGCTTTTCTGTCTTCATATGTTTCATACGCCTGTGCCCCGGCGCGGACGCCGTCCGCGCCCCGGGCGCTGGTGATCCTTTCGTTTCCCCGGAAACGGCTGCGCAGCACCGGCTTTTCCTCCATCTCGAAGGGCCGTTTTTCATTTTCCCTCAGCAGCGGTTTGCCGTCCGGTGAAAAGAACGCGATATTCCCCCGCTCCTTCCCTATCCTCAGGAGCGCATAGCCGCAGCCGGCCCAATAGCAGTTTTCTTCCTCCGAAAGGTCCAGCGCGCCGGGAGCGCGGTCGATCACGGCTTCGCGCGCGTCCGGCAGGAAATCGGCGCGAAGCGTGCGGGTCACGCGTACGGCGCCGCAGGCGAGCGCGCATACGCGCAGCTTCGCGGCCTGCCCCCCGGCATCGGGGATTGGGAACCCCAGGATCGTATTGTCGGCGATCTTTTTCATTTCCCGTATCATGGCGCGTGTTCCTTTCCCTTTTTCTTCCGCGGGCGGCTGCCGCGGCTTCATGCCTTTGAAAAGGGGCGCCCCAAAGGAGCGCCCCGGTATGGGTCTCAGGTCATTTTCTTATACTGTTTTGCCGGCATCACAGGGCGGCGGCTTTCTTGGCGTCCACTTCGGGCTGCCACACGCCGCAGTCGTACTCAAACAGCTCCTTGTATCCGAAGCCGTCCATCTGAGCGATCATTTCGTCCCACATCGCCTCAAAGTCCTCGTCCGTCTCGCAGGTCATGATCAGGTTCCAGGTGTATTCGCACAGGCACTTGTTCACGTCGGAGCGCAGGGCGATGATATCGTTGTTGTCGGCCGCGGGGGTAAAGTCCACGCTGGGGCTGGCAAGCAGCTTGCCGTTCTGCTTCATCCAGGCCACGGAATCTTCAGCGCCGAACATTTCCTGCCATTCCTTCTTCATCTCGGTCATGGTCATATCCTTGTAGGACTGCCAGTACTTCTGGGCGTAGCGCTCGCCGGTCTGGGGATTGATGCAGATGGAGGAAACGATCCACTGATTGATGGCGTTGTTGCCGTCGGAATATCCGCCGCCGCCGTACTCTTCGGGCACGGGCAGGTTGTCCATCAGGGCGTTGTCCTTGTAAGGAACATATTTTCCGTCTTCGCCCACGATGTAGTTCAGGCCTTCAATGCCGTCATGCTGGAAGGTGGCTCCTTCGGGGCTGGCGTACCAGTCCAGGAAAGCCATGATGCGGTCATACTTTTCGCCTTCCACACCGGCGCCGATGCCGAACATGCGGTCAGAGCCGTAATAGCGGTCCGCGTCGGCGTAATAGAACTGGTCGCCCACCGGGATGAAGATGAATCCGGTACCCGCGTTCAGGCGATCCACGCTGTTCCAGAAACCGGTCTGCCAGCTGTACCACATCACGTCGGCGCGGCCGGTGGACAGTTTGTTGGCAACGGTATCCCAGGGCTGGGTGCCGGAATCGGGATCCACCAGGCCCAGCTGGTAAGCCTTGTTCAGGAACTTGGTGATCTTGTAATAGGCGTTCTCGCGCTCATACAGCGGGGAGAAGGTGTAATCGGGCTTCAGCATGGCGCTGCCCTTCAGCTTCTCGCCGTACCAGGTGGTCAGCTGCACGACGTTGGCGATGCCGATCATGT
>CAMJXZ010000255.1 GCA_946409855.1 uncultured Clostridia bacterium
CCAGGAAGACGGGGACGCCCAGGCGGGAGAAGCCCTCCGCGAGCACCTGCAGGGTGACGGTTTTGCCTGTGCCGGTGGCCCCGGAAATCAGGCCGTGGCGGTTGGCCATCTGGGGCAGCAGGCACACCGCGCCCTCCTGGCTGGTACCCACCCAGATTTTCTGATCCAGCAGCATGAAAAGTACCTCCTTCAAATATATATAATTAAATTATTTCACGATGGAAATGTGGTTCAGGACCGTGTTCAGCATCCCGTAATCCGCCTGGGTCAGCGGTTCAGGCGAGGACAGGCAGATGTACACCATGCGCCCGTCCATCACCGCCGCGTAGCGGATCTCGTTTTCGGCGGCGATATATTCAAACACGGCGTAGCGGATCCCGTGAACGGTCTCCATCTGGTAGGCGCCGTTCCGGGCCATGGCCGGGACCACCGACGCCAGCACCATGCTCTCCGGGAGCCCTTCAAATTTCTTTTCCTTGATGCGGATGTCGATCCTGGCCGCCTGCCTGGCCAGCCCGTTCTCCCCGATGCGCCAGATCAGCATCTCCGGCGGATAGCCCAGGGTGAGCAGCAGCCGGATCTGGGCAAAGCTGTAGGGGCAGCGCTCCACGCTTTTGCTGTGCTCGTCCATGCCCGCGTACACGATGTTGAAATCGTCCTCGCTCAGATCCACCAGCAGGGGGATCTTGTACAGATAATAGCCGTGCTCGGTTTCCATGTTCCTGTCCCCGGTTGTCGGAAGGCTTTGCGCCGCCGCGGGCGCGAGGGCGCAGCTCAGCACCGCCAGCGCCGTCAGAAATGATATAAGTCTTTTCCGCATAACCGCTTCTCCTCTCCCTGTATGCACGGTTCATCCCGCCCGGCACAAAAGCACTGTGCACATGGCGGAGATGCCCTCGCCCCGGCCCTCAAAGCCCATGCGCTCGGTGGTGGTGGCCTTGACGGACACCTGCTCCAGAGGGAGGGACAGGGCGCGGGCGACATTTTCCCGCATCTTTGGGATGTACGGGGCCAGCTTGGGCGCCTGGGCGACGATCGTCAGGTCGATATTGACCGGCTCAAAGCCCGCCTGCCGCACCGGCAGGACGGCCTTTTCCAGCAGCAGCAGAGAGGAAATGCCGGCGTAGGCCGGGTCGCTGTCCGGGAAATGCTGCCCGATGTCTCCCAGCGCGGCGGCGCCCAGCAGGGCGTCGGTCAGGGCGTGCAGCGCGGCGTCCGCGTCCGAATGGCCCAGCAGCCCCTTTTCATAAGGGATCTCCACCCCGCAGAGGATCAGCCTGCGGCCCGGCACCAGCCGGTGGGCGTCATACCCGGTGCCGACCCGGAAACCGGTCCCGAAAAAGCGGTTCGCCATCTGCACATCCTCCGGCGTGGTCAGTTTCAGGTTGTCGGGGCTGCCGGGCACCAGATACACCGGCTCCCCCATGGCCTCCACCAGGGCGGCGTCGTCTGTCAGCACCCCGGGGGCCCGCGCGTGGGCCTTTCGGATCAGGTCTGTCCGGAACCCCTGCGGGGTCTGCATCCGGTACAGGCCGTCCCGGGGGACGGTGGCCTGCACCAGGCCGTCCGGCCCGGCCCGCTTGACCGTGTCGCTCAGGGGGACGGCGGCCGCCGCGGCCCCGTGCCGGACCGCCCCGTCCAGCACCCGGCGGACGGTGGCTTCGTCCACCAGCGGCCGGGCGCCGTCGTGGATCAGCACGTAGTCCGCGTCCCCGGGCAGGGCGGAAAGCCCCATCAGCACCGAAGCCTGCCGGCTGTCTCCCCCGGCCGTCATCGGGCACAACAGGCCGTACGCCGAAAACGCCCGGGCAAACAGCTCCGTTTCTTCCTTCCGCACCACGGCAATGACGCCGTCCAGTACGGAAAGCAGCGTCCGCGCCGCCCGCACGCAGGCGGGCACGCCGCCCACGGGCAAAAGGGTCTTGCTTTGCCCTGAACCCATGCGGGTGCCGCTGCCCCCGCACAGCAGGATGCCGTACGCGCTCATGCGTCCTCCCCGCCCGCCATCAGGCCGATGATTTCCCGGTATACTTCCGCCCCTTCTTTTTCCCACCGGGTGGTCATGCGGGCCGCCAGCTCGCTGGAAGGCACCGGCGCGGTGATCGTCAGGATGGCCGTCCCGTTTTCGATCACGGACAGGCGCACCTCGTATTCCCCGTCCTCCGTCTGGCGCATGGAGGAGGTGAACTCCCGCGCCTTGCGCAGGGCTTCCCGCCAGGCGGGAAGCAGGGCCGCCGCCCGGTCCCGGTCGCTGCCGGGGATGCGGGCGGCAAACAGGGCCAGCGTTTCCGCGCCGGCCTCCGTCAGGCGGTAGCAGTAGGAAGTCCCTTCCGTCTGCCGGGCCGCCTGCCCTTCCCTGGTCAGGCGGGCCAGGGCGGGCATCAGCTCAAAATAGGTAAGCAATTGCGCCTCGCTGCAGCAGCGAAGCAAAAAAGTATCCGACGCCCCGGGCAGTTCCGAAAGCAGCAGCAGGACGATCAGCCCGCTTTCCGCCTCCGGCCGCTGGCGCCTGGGGATATATTCCTTCTCTTCATCACCGGTACGGACCATCTTGTCCCCCAATAATCATCAATTTCCTTAAAATCATTATATTCGCCGGCCGGATAAGAAAATCCTGCCTGGGCGGATAAAAAACTGCGCTCGCCCGGGCATGAGGGCACGGCAAAAAGCGCCTGTGACGTCCGGCTGTTTCCGGCCGGGCGGACAGGCGCCCGCTGCGTTCATTCCTCTGCCGCCGGCGGGAATTGCTCCCGCCTCAGGCGCAGATGCGGATGTAGCGCTCGCTGTTCAGGGTGTCCAGCATGGTCTGGTACGGGTTCACCGCACCGCGCATGGCCATCTGGAAGATACGGGGGCTGTAGCCGCTGACCAGTGCCACGCCCTGCTCGTTCATGGTGACGGGCTGCTGGATGTTGCGGCTCTGCACGTTCCAGAACACGACCTTGGGCAGACGGTAGCCGTGTGCCTCGTAGAGCCTCTTGGCGTACTCGAAGTTGCTCAGGGACGCGTCACGGGTGCAGTAGTTGAACTCCATGTCGGTGATGATGTACAGGGTGTCCGGCAGATCGCTCTGACGCGCATGGCTGCGGACGGCGGTGCTCAGCACCAGCTCGAACACGCGCTGCACGTTGGTGTCCGCCACCTCGCTGAAGCCGCGGCAGTAACGCACGCGGTCCACCAGGTCGGTGCCCTTGATCTCCACCAGACGGGGAGTCGTGGAAAAGACGATAAAATGGTTGCGGAAAATGCCGCGGTTGCGCTCGGCAAAGTACATGCCCAGAGAAAGCGCTACCGCGAACGCCGTGGGGCTGCCCGAATACATCGAGCCGGAGGTGTCCACCACGCACAGGGCGTTGCGGCCGTCCGTAAAGTCCGGCAGCGCCTTCCACGTGGTGTCCAGGGACAGGCGCTCCGCGTCGCTGCCGCTGAAGCGCAGCGCCTTGTCCACCAGGTCGCAGGGGTTCAGGGAAGACGTATGCATCGATGCCCTGCCCTGGCTGACCGCCGTCAGGTAGCCGGTGTAGCGCTCATGGTCGTTGCGCAGGAACGCCTTGCGGTACTTGAACATCGCGCGGCTGGGCTGCGCCTGGTAGTCAAAGGTGTAGTCGCTCTCACGCAGGCTGTTCTCGATCAGACGAAGACGGCCGCGCAGGAAGGACAACGTCTTGCGGTACAGCGCCTCGCTCATGCCGAGACGGCGCGCGAACAGCTTGCCCATGCGCACGGTCTCGGGGCTGGCGGCGTTCACCGACGGCATCCACTTTGCAAGCAGGGAAACGGGCTCGCCGCGGTGCGCGCTCTCCAGGTCCTCCTTGAGCTGGCGGGCCACCAGGGCCACGGCGTCGGGCTCGCAGGGAGTCTCCATCAGCACCATCAGGTCGTCGAAGCGGCCCATCTCCGCGATGAAAGCCAGGTTCCTGCGGACAGACTCCGGATGGACCATGGCCAGATGACGGAGCAGGACGCGGAACACGCGGCGCTCGCCCAGGCCGCCGCGGATATCGCGGCCGTAGAACATGGTGCGCAGCGCCAGGTCGCGGTTCTCCGCGAAGGCGCGGTCAAAGCGGGCAATCACGTCCGCCTCCGGCGCCTCGCGCAGGGCGCCGATGGTCGCGAACAGGTCCAGGCAGTCGGACTGCGTGGTCACGAAGGTGGCGGCGCCGTTCTCCGTTACGGTACGGTTGGCCTCTGCCTTGAGGGCCTGCAGCAGGTTCAGAAAACCGTTCAACATGAGTATCCCCTCCTTTGGGAAAGCAGAAAAGACAAGATGCCGTTTTGTCTTTTTTTGGAGAAAAGATAGATGATGGTTGCTGTCGGCATCTTTCGCGGCGGGGTTTTCTCTCAGCCGCGGCCTTACTGTACCATAATGCCCGCCCCCCTTTCACGGAAAAAAAGCTGCGAAAAAAAGAACCGCCGCGTTTTTTGCGGCAGTCCTTTACGGAAAATATTCAGGAAAATACAGAATGGGGGCAGATGACCGGCGGCACGTTTACGCGGCCGGGGTTTCCGCCTGGGCGAACCAGTCGTTCAGCATCTGGTCCAGCATCGCGTCGTCATAATAGGGGGTGTAATCGCCCAGGGACAGCCTGGGGTTGGTGTTCGTCTGCACCGGCGGTTCGACCCGGGTGATCGGCAGGTCCGTCTTGCAGCCGCCCTCCAGGGAATCGTCATCCCTGGTCCGAAGCGCCCACATATAGCTGGACATGACGAAGACCACGCCGTCGCTCATGGCTGAGAACTGCACGCAGCAGGAGCCGCCGCCGGTGGGCTCGCCCAGGAGCACCGCGCCCTGGTCCTGCATGAGGAAGGGGAAGAGATTCCCGCAGGAGAAGGACATCCGGGTGGTCAGCACGCCGTAATGGAAATCGTACTTGACCTCGTCGTCCTTTTCGTCGAACACGCCGTCCAGGTTCTTGTCGGTATGGACCACCGCGTGCTGATGCTGGCCGGTCAGGACGTTGTAGCCGCGGAAGAC
>CAMJXZ010000256.1 GCA_946409855.1 uncultured Clostridia bacterium
AGCTGCAGGATCACCAGGTCCACGTCCGCGGCGCGGAACTTGTCGCCCGCCGCCATGGCCAGTTCCTTGGTGGTGACGATGCCGCCGTCGATCAGCTCCACGCTGGTAGGCAGGGTCTTTTTGAACGCCCGGTACTGGCCCTCAAACTCGGGTACCAGCGTGGGGAACTGGGGCAGGTAGGCCCCCAGGGCGATGGCGAACACGCCGACGCGGGCTTTGGTTTCAACTAACATGGCTTATGCCTCCTTCTGCATTTATCTCGTCACTGTTCAGTTTACTTACAGGGTTAAGACACGCACCGTTCTCCGCAGGGGGTGATCAGGGGGGGCTCCCCCTGATTGTAATCCGCAGCGGCGGCATGTACGGTGCGAGGATGAATTTTTGCGGAGCAGGCTTGACCTGCGGAACAAAAATTCTTTCCTCTCGCCTTTGCCGCCCGGGGTTGCGAGGGCCCGAAGAACAGGCCGGTGGCCTGTTCTTACCGAGCAACGGGCCGGCAGGCCCTGGTAACAACCTGTCTGTCAGCAGATCCAAAGGGAAAAGCCATGCGCGACAGGCAAAGGCGCTCAGGGGGTTCCCGAAAGGGGGACGTGTCCCCCTTTCGTTGGGGCTGTGCAACAGCCCCTTTGCATTTGTATTCTTAAGTTGCCGATGGCGGTCGCTTCGATGGGCAGGGCGATGACCTGCTTGCCGGTGGCCTCCTCGGTGAGCCGGTTCAGGTATTGGTTCTTCGCGCCGCCGCCCACGATGTACAGCCGGGCGTATGTTTTCCCGGTGTTCCGCTCGATCTCCTCGATGGCCTGCCGGTAGCCCTGGGCCAGGGACCGGTAGGCGCAGCGGAAGTAGCCCCCGACGCACTTGGGCGGGTGGGGAAGCCGCGCGTCAAAGGCGGCCCGCATGCTCTCCGGCGCCAGGAAAACGGGGTCGTTGACGTCCACCAGGTGGTCAAAATGCTTCTGGGACGCTTCTTCCGTGATCTCGTTCCAGGGCCTGTCCGGGCAGAGCTCGGCCCGCAGCCGGTTCACCAGCCACATGCCCATCAGGTTTTTCTGGTATCGGGTGTAGCCCACGCCGCCCTCGTTGGAATAATTGGCGGCCCGGCTGTTTTCGTCCGTGATGGGTCTGGGCACCTTGACCCCCAGCAGGCTCCAGGTGCCGCTGGAGATGTACAGCTCGTTCCCTTCTATGGGGATGCCTTCCACCGCGCTGCCGGTATCGTGGGTGGCACAGAGCGTTACCCGGATCCCTTTGTATTCCCCGATCACCGTGCCGGGCTGCTGCAGGGGCCGGAACAGCCGCGCCGGCAGCCCCAGCGCCGAGATGATTTCAGGATCAAATTCCCCGGTCACGGCGCTCACCATGCCGCCGGTGGTGGCGTTGGTGTATTCGTGGCTTTCCGCGCCGCAGAGCCGGTACATCAGGTATTCCGGGATCATCAGGAAGCTGTCCGCCCCATCCAGCCGGCCGGCCAGCTTGTCTGCGTACAGCTGGTAAATTGTGTTGAAGGGCTGGAACTGGATGCCCGTGCGCCGGTACAGTTCGGCGAAGGGTATTTTTTCATGCGCTTTGGGGATCGCGTCTTCCGTCCTGCCGTCCCGGTAGGCATAGCAGGGGAGAATGGGGCGGCCTCCGTCCATCAGCACGTAGTCCACGCCCCAGGTATCCACGGACAGGCTTTCGATCTTCGGATACCGCTTCAGCGCTTCATCGATGCCCGCTTTCACATGGCTTTCCAGGGCGCCGATATCCCAGATCAGATGCCCGTCCCGCTCGGCGACGCCGTTGGGGAAACGGTAAACCTCATCGGTCCTGATCTCCCCGTTTTCCGCCCAGCCGACGATGTGCCGGCCGGAGGAGGCGCCGATATCAATGGCCAGATAGTACACGTCTGCTCACTCCTTTTTGTATTCTTTCGACGTCCGGGCCCATTTTCCTTCTTTCAGGGAAAGACAAATGTTCCTTTCGCCCGCCGGGAATTCGCATTCGCAGGACGAAAAGAAGCCGTCGGGCGGGTCGAAGCGCCAGCCGTCTGGGGCGGCGCTGTCCGGGGTCAGGCCGATAAAATACCGGGCCAGGAGGTAAATGGGGCTGGCTGCCCAGGCATGGCAGAGGCTCTTGCCGAAGGGGTCGCCGTACATGGCGTACTGGGCCTGCGCCGGCTTCTTCGGGTCGTATTCTTCCCAGAAGGTCACGGCGCCGGCGTCCAGCATGCCGCCCCAGTAGGCTTTGATCTGCCCGAGCACTTCGCGAAGGTACCCCAGCCGGCACATCGCGTCCAGCTCGAAAAAGCGGAAGTAGGGGGTGGTGATGGGCGGCACCCGGTCATTGAAAAGGACGGTTTGAGCGAGCAGACGTTTGCGCTCCTGCGGCACCAGGTCAAACACGATGGCCAGGATGGCGGCGTGCCGGGTGACCGCCCGGCGGCCCGAGGTGAAGGAATCCACATAGGCCTGCTTTTCCGGGTCCCAGAAGCACCGCTCGGTTTTTTCCATCAGCTGCCGCGCGGTTTCCCGGTACCGTCCGGCCTTTTCAGGGGCCGACAGCCGGGCCAGGACGTTCAGCGCGGCCGCCAGGAACATCTGCTCGGCGCACAGCGGCCCGTCCCGGTCGAAGTCCGCCCAGTCCACGTAGATCCAGTCGCCCGGCCGTCCGGTCAGGAAGCCGTTTTCATCCCGCTGGGCCAGGAGCAGCTCCATCAGGCTTTCCATCCGGGGCAGCATGCGGGCGAGGAACGCCGGATCGCCGTACGCGTCCGCGTGCTCCGCCGCCCCAAGGATCCACAGCAGGGAGTAGTCCACGATGGTGTTGACGTGGGTCAGCGGCGGGTCGTTCCCGCGCAGGGCGGTCAGGGTGCGCTGCTCGATCTCCCGGTCGCCGGTCAGGTACCGGTTGACGAACAGGGACTGATAGGCGTCCCCGCCCCAGATCCATTTGTCCCGCTTGACGCCGTCCAGGAAGAACACGTCGCAGCACAGGGAAAAGGTGTGCGCCGCCACGGAGAAGATGCGGCTGAGCAGCTCGTCGTCGCAGGCAAAGCGCGCCCGAACTGGGATGTCCACGTACTGGTGAAGCGCCTGCACGGAAACGTCCCGGGGCTTTACGCCCGGCAGGAAGGCAAACCGCAGCGCCTGCCGGGGCGTAAGGCCGGTTTCCGGGTCCGGCCGGCAGGAAAAGTAGCATTGGTCCCCCGCCAGCGCCTCTTCCCGGGATTCGCCCAGGAAAACCCTTTCCGGCATCCCCCCGGGCGAACGCGGGACGATGCGCAGCCGCGCGGTCAGCTCGGTTTCGAAGGTGAACAGCGCGCCGCCCTGCACGGCCTCCGCCCGGACGGGGTTAAAGGTCTTTTCCAGCATCGGCCACTCGTCCACCCGCTGGCTGCTTTCGGTAAAATACCGGCTGCAGGCGGCGGGGACGGGGGGCAGGCAGTAATCCTCTGCCGTCCAGCTGCCGTCGGAAAAGACGGCGTCCCCCTGGACGTACACCGCCGGGACGCACCCGATGCAGGCCGCGTGCACCGAGACGCGCACCGCGCCGGCCGGGCAGGGGACTTCCCCGCCCAGGGGATATTTGCGGTCGTTGACCAGCACGTAGCCGACCGTGCCCGGCCCGCCGACAGCCCGGAAGGCCGCGGGGGATGACAGGGTATAGCTCCGCCGGTAGGTCACCCGCTGGCGGAAGCCGTCGCTTTTCCAGAAGGCTGGCCATGCGCAGCCCCGCTCCACCCGGGAAAAGTTCTGTTTGAGGGCGTGGTACAGTTCCAGGTCGCCTGGGTACCAGATCCAGTATGCCTTCTGTTTGTTCATGCCTTTTGCTCCCCGCAGATGATGCCGGCTTCCGCCGTGTTTTCGCCGTCGGTGACGGTCACCCGTACCGTGCCCGCGCTTCCTGCCTGGACGACCGCCTGCGCTTCCCCAAAGTACGTGGGGACGGCGGACTGGGCGTAGTTGCCCTCAAAGAAGGTGCAGCCGTTGGCCGTGCCCATGACCGTGCCGTTCTCCGCGCTGACCCGCACGGTGCGCCGGGCCAGGGGCTGCACTTCCCCCTGTCCGTCCGTATAACGGATCCGCAGGTAGATCATTTCGCCCGGCCGGCAGGCGCCGGTTTCCGGTTCCAGCCGGAGGATGGTTTCCGCGCCCGCGCTTATCAGCCGGTCGCTGCCCGTGACCCGGCCCTGCGCATCCAGCGCCTCTGCCTTCAGCTCCCCGGGTTCATAAGGCACGCGGAAGAGCACCCGGCAGCTTGCCGGCACCCGTTTTTCGCCAACGGGCTTTCCGTTCAGGGTGAGGCGGATCCGGCCGGCGGCGGCATAGACTTCCACGTCGGCCGGCTTTCCCTCGCACCCCGGGTAGCTCCAGCTGCGGATGGCGCGGGTCAGCTGCCAGCCGGTGAGGACGGGTTTCTGTTCTTCGTTTGGCGGGACCACGGCGATGCGGGGCCCCTTTTCCAGGTCGAACACGACCCGGGTGTAGTCCGCTTCCGGCGTCTGCTTGCCGGTGATATCGACGCGGCAGGTGCCGCCCCGGATCCGGTCTTCCTCGCGGCCGGTGCGGTAGCTGCCGTACTCCGGGCTGTCCCCGCCGCACTCGCCGATGTAGTCCCAGCCGGCCCAGACGAAATCGCCGATGATCTGGGGATGGGTCTTGGCGAGCTCCCAGAAGGGACGGGCGTCCCCGATCAGGGTCTCCGAGCCCAGGATCAGCCGGTCCGGATACTTCCGGCAGTCTTTTTTATACCGCCAGTTGCCGTAATTGTAGCCGGCCACGTCCATGGCGGCGAAGACCTCCCTGGTCTTCCGGTCGCAGGGCGGGAGCCAGGCGCCGAACTTCATGAAGTCCGTGCCCAGCCTGGCCGCCATGTTGTTGAAGAATTCCGAGCCGACGGATTTCTTTTTCTTTTCCGGCTGCGGGGCCTTCTGCTTTTTCGCGTTTTT
>CAMJXZ010000257.1 GCA_946409855.1 uncultured Clostridia bacterium
GGGCCGGCAGGCCCCGGGTAGTTTTCAGCGAGGACGGGCCGGCAGGCCCCGGCGGCGGCCCGGAGGGCCGGATGAGGTGCAGGCCTGTAAGGTCCCGGGACAAGATCACCGAACAGTGGGCCGGCAGGCCCCGGAAAACCACAGAGGAAGCGTCAAAGATGCGCGCAGGATTCAGCAGCTTTGTCAGAGAATCGTATGAACTGCTTAGGAGGAAAGATCATGAAGCTTGTCTCCTGGAACGTGAACGGCCTGCGGGCCTGCTATGAAAAAGGGTTTCCCGACGTGTTCCGGAAGCTGGACGCGGACGTGTTCTGCCTGCAGGAAACCAAGATGCAGAAGGACCAGCTGAAGGTCGAGCTCCCGGGGTATCATCAGTACTGGCATTCGGCGGAAAAGAAGGGCTATTCCGGCACGGCTGTCTTTACAAGGCGTGAGCCCCTCGCCGTTTCCTACGGGATCGGCGCGGAGGAATTCGATCATGAGGGCCGGGTGATCACTCTGGACATGGGGGATTTTACCCTGCTGACCGTCTACACCCCCAACAGTCAGGACGGGCTCAAACGGCTGGATTACCGGATGGCCTGGGAAGACGCTTTTCTTTCCTACATCGACGGGCTGAAGGCGCGCAAACCCCTGATCTTCTGCGGGGACCTGAACGTCGCCCATCAGGAGATCGATATCAAAAACCCCGCCTCCAACCGCAGGAACGCCGGCTTTACCGACGAGGAACGGGCGAAGATGACAACGCTTCTGTCCCACGGCTATGTGGACAGCTTCCGCTGGCTCCATCCGGATACGGCGCACGTCTATTCCTGGTGGAGCTACCGCTTCCACGCCCGGGAGAACAACGCCGGCTGGCGGATCGACTATTTCATCGTCTCCGAGGACTGGAAGGACCGGATCGTTTCCGCCTCCATCCATACGGACATTTACGGTTCCGACCACTGCCCGGTGGAGCTGGTGATCCGGACGGATGCCGAAGCCTGAAAAAACGCATGAATAACCGGCCCTGAGGCCGGATCAGAAGGAGAATACGTTATGTTCAGAATCCGTGATTTATATGACCTTTCCCATACGCTGGCCGCCTCCTACCTGGAGCAGTTCGAGTATCCCTGGGAAGCGCTCAAGGGCATCAAGGAGATGATCCGCGCCCTGGGGCCGACCCTGAGCGGGGACGAATACGAGGAAGTGTCCCCGGAAGTTTGGGTGCACAAAACGGCGAAGGTCTTTCCCAGCGCCTATCTGGGCGCCCCCTGCATCATCGGTCCGAACACCGAGGTGCGGCACTGCGCCTTCATCCGGGGCAGCGCCCTGGTGGGGGCGGACTGCGTGGTCGGCAACTCCGTGGAGCTCAAGAACGTGATCCTCTTTGACCACGTGCAGACGCCCCATTACAATTACGTGGGGGATTCCATCCTGGGGTATTACGCCCATATGGGCGCCGGGTCCATCACCAGCAACGTCCGTTCCGACAAGCAGCTGGTGGTCATCCACGCGCCGGAGGGCAATATCGAAACCGGCATCAAGAAGATCGGCGCCATGGTGGGGGATTACGTGGAGTGCGGCTGCAACAGCGTGCTGAACCCCGGCACCGTGATCGGCCGGCACAGCAACGTCTACCCGACCTCCTGCGCCCGCGGGGTGATCCCGGAAAACAGCATCTACAAAAACAACGGGCAGATCGTCCCGAAGAATCAGTAACCGCCGGAGATACGGAAGGAAGGATGAAAGATGACGATCCGGGAAAAGTATGAACAATGGCTCCGCTGCGCCGACGAATCCCTGCAGGAGGAGCTGCGCGGAATGGAACAGGACGGGGCCGCCATGGAAGACGCCTTTTACCGGGACCTGGCCTTCGGCACCGGCGGCCTGCGCGGGGTGATCGGCGCGGGTACCAACCGCATGAACGTGCATATCGTGGCCAAAGCCTCCCAGGGGCTGGCGGATTATATCCGCGCCCATTTCCCGGAGGAGGAGCGCAGCATCGCCGTCAGCTACGATTCCCGGATCCTCTCGGACGTGTTTGCCCGGGTGGCGTCCGGCGTGTTCGCCGAAAACGGGATCCGGACATACATTTACCCGCAGCTGATGCCGACCCCCTGCCTGTCCTACGCGGTCAGGGCTCTGCACTGCGCCGGCGGGATCATGGTGACGGCGTCCCACAACCCCTCCAAGTACAACGGCTACAAGGTCTACGGGCCGGACGGCTGCCAGATCACCACGGAAGCCGCGGCGGAGATCCTTGCGGCCATCGAGCGCCTGGATGTGTTTGCCGACGTCCGGCGGGGGGATTTTGACCGGCACCTGGCGTCCGGCATGATCTCCTGGATCGGGGAAGAGGTGTATACCGCCTTTGTGGAAGAGGTCAAGCGCCAGTCGATGCTCGGCGCGGACGATCAGCTGGACCGGAACGTGGCCATCGTCTACACGCCCCTGAACGGCACCGGCCTGAAACCTGTGACCCGCACCCTGCGGGAAGCCGGCTTTACCAACATCACCGTCGTGCCGGAGCAGGAGCTGCCCGACGGGCATTTCCCGACCTGCCCCTATCCCAACCCGGAAATCCGCGAGGCGATGGAGCTGGGCATCCGCACGGCCAAAGAAAAGAACGCGGACCTGCTGCTGGCGACTGATCCGGACTGCGACCGGGTCGGCATCGCGGTCCGGAACGAATCGGGGGATTATACCCTTTTGACCGGCAATGAAACGGGCATGCTGCTGCTGGATTACATCTGTTCCCGCCGCCTGGCGCTGGGCACGATGCCGGAGGATCCCGTGCTGGTCAAGACCATCGTCACCATCGACATGGCGGAAAAGATCGCCGCCCATTACGGCGTGCGCACCGTCAACGTGCTGACCGGCTTCAAGTACATCGGGGAAACCATCGGGCGTCTGGAGGCGCAGGGGAAGGAAAGCAGCTATATCTTCGGCTTTGAGGAAAGCTACGGGTACCTGTCCGGCACCTATGTGCGGGACAAGGACGCCGTGGACGGCGCCTTCCTGATCTGCGAAATGTTTGCCTGGTACCGCCAAAAGAGCATCAGCCTGACCGAAAAGCTGCGGGAACTGTACGATACCTACGGCTATACCCTGAACACGCTGCACAGCTTCACCTTTGAAGGCTCTTCCGGCTTTCAGAAGATGCAGCGGATCATGGGCTCTTTCCGCAAGGGGCTGCAGGCGCTGGGCGGGATGCAGGTGGCCAAGGTGCTGGATTACGCCACGGGGCTCAACGGGCTGCCCAAGTCGGACGTGATGAAGTTCCTGTTCGCGGACGGCTGCTCGGCGGTGGTGCGTCCTTCCGGGACGGAGCCCAAGCTCAAGGTCTACATTTCCGTTACCGCGAAGAACCGGGAAGCGGCGCAGCGGAAGGAACAGCTGATGGCCGGCAGCCTGAATTCTTTCTTCTCCTGAGGCGGGAGCAAGTAAATGAACGTGACGCTTTCTCAGGCGTCTTTCGGCTGGGCGGAAATGAGGTGGCTGAACAGGCTCCTCGTTTCCGCCTTTCCGCCGGAAGAAAGGCCCCCCTTTTACATCCTGCGCCTGAAAGCCCCCAAGGCCGCGGACTGGTGGCTGGTCCGGAAGGACGGGCAGCGGGCGGGCTTCTGCTACGTCGTCCGGAACGAAAAGCTCGCCTATCTTTTCTTGTTCGCGGTGGCGGAAGGCTTCCGCGGCCGGGGCGTCGGCGGGCAGACGCTGCGGCTGCTCAAAGAACGGTACGCGGGCCGGAACCTGTTTCTGGCGATCGAGCCCATCGATTCCGGGGCGGAGAATAACGCCCAGCGGGTGCGCCGCAAGGCGTTCTACGAGCGGAACGGCTTTCATCCGCTGCGCCAGTGGGTGAACGAGGCGGAGATCATTTTTTCCCTCCTGGGCACCGGAGGGCAGATTATCCGCGCGGACTACGACGCCCTGATGGACGGCTGGCGCCGCCTGTTCCCGGCCTATCGGGTCACCTTTGCGATTGGGGACGGGGAAGCGGAAGAGCGGCTTTCATCCTTGGATGAATCTGATACTGATCTCTGAAAAACCTGATGATTTTTTTGCGGTCTTTGACGCTGCTCCTGCGGCAGCTGCTCTCATCGTACCGGCCGCGGGTACGGCGATGATGACTGACAAAGAGATGGCGCAAAAGGCACTCAGAGATGTGAAAGGATTTGATATAGATCAGTATAACTTTCACCGGAGCATAACACCGTTTTCCGGCTGATGAAACCTTTCAGCTCTTTTCGAACCAGTTTCCGGCTTTCAACCGGACACAGTTTATGCTCGCCATGTGACCTGTCCCGGCTGTCATCCCGGGCGGATTCCGGGTCCGGACATCGCAGGCCTGCCCCCCTCGAAGGAACTTTAGGCCGGGTTTGCTGATGCCGGAACATTCCGTTCACCCTGCTGTGAGAAACCTGAAAAAACCAAACAAAACCAGGAATAACCAAATAATCAGGGAAAAAATCCTCTATTTTCTCCCTATGATATCGATAGATATCTATAGGATGATATCGATGATCTGATCGATCGATGATATCGATAAAAAGATAAGATAACGATACGATGATCATCATCATGATCGATCGGAAGGTATTTTTTTTATTCCGATCCATCGATCCATCATCGGTCATGATCAGGGAGAGAAGTACAGAGGGAGGGAATCCAAGGATAGCCGGGGCGACGGCTTTTTCCCGGAAATGTGCGCCCGCCGCAGAACAGATTCTTCACGACGCGGCCGGCTCGATGCGGCCGTCCTTCTTCGTCGTTCAGAATGACATCCGGGGGTTGGCCCAGGGGAAAGGGCGTTGCGTATCCCGCTTCGTTGGGCTTTCAACTGCCTGCCGGTGCTTACCCCCTGGGTGTCATCCTGAGCCCTGAAAAGCGTTTGCCGCCGCAAGGCAAACGCCAGGGTGAAGGATCCGTTCTGCTGTTCC
>CAMJXZ010000258.1 GCA_946409855.1 uncultured Clostridia bacterium
AAAAGCCTTCCCCTCTGGGGAAGGTGGACCGCGCAGCGGGCCGGATGAGGTTCATTCAACACTATCATTTCATAAATCTCATCCCTTCTGGGGACTGTAAAGCCCCGGTGGTGTCGCGCCGCAGGCGTGACGGATGAGGTTCTCTCCAGCTTTATCTGCCACATCCCTTCATAATCACATATTATGCACTTCAATCAGTATCAGGAGGTTATATCATGAAAAACTGGAAACAGCTTCTGTGCGGCTTCTGTGCGGCGGTGCTGGCGTGGGGCTGCCCGGCGGCGCGCGCGGAAAAAAGCGCGCCCGTGCAGCCGCTCATTGAACGGCTGGTCATTTCCTTCGCGGCCCATGGGGAGCGGGACGGGGCGGCGCTTTCGGCGCTTCAGGCGGCTGATCCCGCCCTGGGGGAAAAATGGGCGCGCATCCTGGATCTCTGGGAAGAACCGGTCCGGGTGCGGGATGAACTGCCGGACGGCCTGCCCGATGACGATACCCTCTGCCTGGTCGCCCTGGGCTTCCAGCTGAACCCGGACGGGACCATGCGGGAGGAACTGACGGAGCGCCTCAGGGTACTGCTGGCGGCGTCCGAAAAATACCCGCGCGCCTTCCTTGTCTGCACGGGCGGCGGCACGGCGGCGAATGATCCGGCGGCCACCGAGGCGGGGCAGATGGCGGCGTGGCTCCGGGCGCAGGGAGTCGATCCAAAGAGGATCCTTGTGGAAGACCGGTCCCTCACGACGGCGCAGAACGCCGTTTTCACCTTTGACCTGATGGAAAAGCAGGCGCCGGCGGTGCGGACAATCGCCATCATTTCCAGCGATTACCACATCGCGACGGGCACCCTGCTCTTTGGCGCCGAGGCGATCCTGCGGGACAGCCCCGTCACCGTCGCCGGCAACGCCGCCTGGCGCGCTCCCTCCGGCGCATTGTCTCCCATGTTCCAGGCCGGCGCGCTGATCGAGCTGAGCGGGGATCAGGAGACGGCTTTCCGGATCTACTACGATACCTACGACATCCACGAGCTGCCGCCCCTGCGGCAGGAGGAGGACGGCGGCAATCCGTCCGGCGCGGAGTAACCGCCGCTCAATACAAAAAACCCCGGTTCAGGACCGGGATTCGGCAGGCAGGGCGCACACGAAACGGATCAGCCCGTCCGGGGTCTGTTCGGCGCGCGCGCTGCCGCCGTGCTTTTCCGCGGCGGCCCGCACCATGGACAGGCCCAGGCCGTAGCCGCCGCTGTCTTTGCTGCGGGAGGCGTCCGGCCGGTAAAACCGGTCGAACAGGTGCGTCAGCGTTTCCTCCGGAAGCGGCGCGCGGATGCTGTTTTCGGTGGTCAGGACGACGCTGCCGTGCTTTTTTTCGAGCCGGACGGCGATGGCGTCGTCCTCCGGGGCGTAATGAACGGCGTTCTCCAGCAGCTGGGAGACCATTTTCTGAAGGATGTCCGGGTCGCCCCGGACAATTTGCCCGTCCTGCACGGACAGGCGGAGGTCCTTACCCAGGAACTCCGCCATGCTCTGGAAGGATTCGGCCTGAGAACGCACCATTTGGGAAAAGTCCACCGGCTCTTTCCGCAGCAGCGCGTCGTCCTCGTCCATCCGGGACAGCCAGATCAGGCTGCTGACCAGCCCGCGCATATTGCCCACCTGCCGGCGGGCGTCCTCAATCCATTCGTTTTCGCCCGTCTGCAGCGCCAGGGCGTCCATGTCGGCGGCGATGACGGTGAGGGGCGTTTTGAGTTCGTGTCCGGCGTCGGTGATGAACTGCTTCTGCTGGATGGCGCTGCGCACCATCGGGCGGATCGCCCGGGAAGAAAGAAAGAGCATCGCCAGCCAGGACATCAGGATCCCGGCCGCGCAGGCGGAGGCGGAGACGATCAGCAGGCTCCTGACGCCGTCCAGCTTCGTTTCGCAGTTCAGGAAGACCCCGATGGACCGGTTCCTTTTGTCCGTCCGGAACCCGAACAGATAATTGCCCGCCCAGCCTTCCGATCGTTCTGTGAGGAGGGCGGAAGAAACGATCTTCCGGATCTCCGCTTCGGAGCTGTTCTCCGTCCGGTACTGGCCCAGGATGGAGATTTCTCCCGACGAGGAAACCCGGACGAGAAAATAACGGGCCTCGTCCAGGGCGTTCTGCTGCTTCCGCGGTTTGCTTTTTTTCTGGGTTGTCAGGCTCACGGCCTCGCTGTCAAACAGGTTTTCCACCGTCTGGCGGAGCTCCGCGCGGACGGTCACCCAGTTGACCAGGTTGATGACCCCTGCCAGCGTCAGCATGGTGACGGACAGAACAATTACCGCCAGGCGGATGAAGCGCCTTCTGATTCGCTGGATCATCTGGTTTCCTCCAGGGAATAGCCCACGCCGCGGGTGGCCCTGATCTCGACCCCGGCGTTCAGGTCCTTCAGCGTCCGGCGCAGGTTGCTGACGGCGACCCAGACGGCGTTAAAGTCCGATTCGGAATCCCAGCCCCAGATCCTTTCCAGGATCCGGTTGACGTCATGGACGCGGCGCGGCTGCTCCATCAGCATTTCCATCAGCTGAAACGCCTTTTTGCTGAGCCGCACGCTCTGACCGTCCCGGGTCAGGGTCATGCGCTGGCGGTCCAGTTCGATGTCCGCGAAACGCAGCGTGTCCGGCCGGAAGTCGTCCTTGCGCCGCAGCATGGCCCGGATCCGCGCCAGCAGCTCCCCGGTGTCAAAGGGCTTGGGCAGGTAGTCGTCGGCCCCGGTATTCAGGCCCGTCACCCGGTCCTCCACCGCGTCCCGCGCCGTCAGCATCAGGCAGGGCGTCGTGACGCCGGACCGGCGCATCTGGCTGAGCGCCTCCAGGCCGCTCAGTCCGGGCATCATCCAGTCCAGGATGATGCCGTCGTAATTCCCTTCCCGGGCGTAGTCCAAAGCGTCGCTGCCGTCATATACGACGTCCACGCCGTACCCGGCATGCTCCAGGATGGTTTGGACCGCCCGGCACAGGGAACGGTCGTCTTCCGCGAACAACAGTCTCATACGCATCACCCGCAGCAGTCAGATTCAGTCATTGTTTCGCTGTTTTTGCCTTTTTTCCTGCCTGGGGCCGGAAAACGGGCAAGCGCGCCTCCATGATCCGGCAGGCGCGCCGCTTTCGGCAGGTCCGTCACCGGACAGCTGCCTTTTTTCATGAGTTCCCTTTCCGGGTCTTCCTGCCGGTTCCGGTGGTAGAAGTGCCCGTGCCGGTGGAGAAAGTACCGGTGCCGGTCTTTCTGGTCAGTCTGCCGTTTTTGGGCGTTTTGCCGGTTCCGGGATTCTTCGTATTTTTCCCGGTGCCGTTCAGGGCGGCGGTCCATTTCTGCGTGTAGTAGGCCAGGATCAGGTCAGCCTGTTCCTGCGTCAGCACGCCGGCGGCCACGTAAGCATCCAGCTCCGCCTTGAGCTCGTCCAGCTTCTTCTGGACCGCTTCCAGCTTTTTCTGCTTTTTCGCTTCCGTTTTGGCAGCTTTGTACGCGGAGAGCGCTTCCTGAAGCGCGGCCGTCTGGGCCTGCGCGTCCAGCAGCTCCTGGCTCAGTACGACGGGCTGGGTTTCGGTTTCGGGTGTTTCACCGGCGGTCTCCGCCAGGCTGCCCGCGCACAGGCTCAGCGCCAGCGTCAGCGCCAGCATCGCTGCCCAGATTCGTTTCATGTTCATACATTGCACCTCTTTTCGAATTTGTTCCCTCTTGGGGAGGGACAGGTACAGCATACCCCCCTTTCCTTTAGCGAACCTTAAATTTTTCAGCCTTTTCAAAAAAATTTTCGGCGCAGCCGGTACGCCGCTGATCAGGAAGCGAAAGGTAAAAAACACCCGAAGATTATAAAATATAAATCGAAAGGGGAAAAACAGGGGAACAAGCGGAGCTGAACCTGATACTAATAAAAATGCTGAATGGACGTGTGTAGATTTAGCGTTTCATCAAGGAAACTGGCCTAAAGCGTACCCATAGGCACCCAAAGGCCTTCCCCACTGGGGGTCCGCAGCGCCCGGAAAACAGGCTGGTGGGTTCTGAGCGCCCGGAAATTGAGCCGGTGGCTCAATTTCAGCGAAGAACGGGCCGGCAGGCCCCGGGTAGTTTTCAGCGAGGACGGGCCGGCAGGCCCCGGTGGTGGCCCGAAGGGCCGGATGAGGTTCTTCTCCGGGGCCTGTAAGGTCCCGGGACAGATTTTAGTATGAAAGGCCGTCTTGACGCGTTTTTTTGAAACAAAAAAGCCGCCGGCATCAGACCGGCGGCGGATCCGCATCGCTTCAGCGGCGATCGGTGATCAGTCGATAAAATACTGTTTCATGAACTCGGGAGCCACGGCATCATCCACGCTGGCGGAAATGATGAAGTTGACGTTGTGCGCCTGGCTGATCGCGTCCAGACGGGCGAAGAACACTTCCAGATGATCGGCGGGAACGCGGACCAGTTTCATAAAGGCGTCCACGAAGACCGTGCTGATATCAAAGTTCTGCGTCAGCATGCCGCACAGGAAACCGAGAAACATTTCCGGGCTGTCCACACCGTATTCGCTGGCGTTGACAAAACGGATCTCATGTGGCAGATCGTACATGTAGCGGGTGTCATCGTCCACAAAGACGATATCGGAAGTCGCGTTCCTGACAGTCTCGACGGCCAGATTGAGAATTTTCTTGGTTTTGCCGGAGCCTTTTTTGCCGTGGATAATCTGTATCATGGGTAAGCCCCCCTTTCCGGTATTTGCTGATTCTATTATACACGATAATGATGCTTTTGACCAGTACATTTTTATGGGACAAAAATGGGTTTTTGCAGTTAGTTGCTATTCGCGGAGCAGACAAAGATGGAAAGAGTCAAGATGTGAGAGAGATACGATGGGGACAGAGCGGCGCGAAGCCCGTGTCCGTCCGGCGATTTATTCGCCGGAT
>CAMJXZ010000259.1 GCA_946409855.1 uncultured Clostridia bacterium
GCGCCGCCTGGTCTGCCCCACGCCGGGGATCTCCTCCAGCCGGCTGTGGACCGTCGCCTGCCCCCGCAGATTTCTGTGATAGGTGATGGCGAAGCGATGGGATTCATCCCGGATCTGCTGGATCAGATGCAGGGCAGGGCTTTTCCTGTCCAGAATGATGGACTGCTCCTGCCCGGGCAGAAAGATCTCCTCCAGCCGCTTGGCCAGGCCGAACATCGGCACGTCCGCGCCGGAGGCCAGCATGGCGTTCCGCGCAAAGAGCAGCTGCTCCGGGCCGCCGTCGATCAGCACCAGGTCCGGCATGGGCCATTTGACCGCCGGGTCCTCGCTGACCGCCCGGCGGAAGCGCCGCCCCAGCACCTCGTTCATGGACGCGAAGTCGTTGGCGCCTTCCACGGTCTTGATCCGGTAATGCCGGTATTCCTTCCGGGCCGGCTCCCCGTCGATAAAGACCACCATCGAGGCGACGGACAGCACGCCCTGGGTGTTTGAAATATCGTAGCCTTCGATGCGCCGGGGCGTTTTCCGCATGCCGATGACCCGGCCCAGCTCCTCGCAGGCGCCGACGGTGCGCTGCCGTTTGATCGCCGCCTGCTGGTTGCGCTTGAACAGCGCGTCGTCCGCATTTTTCTGCGCCAGCAGGATCAGGGCTCTTTTTTCGCCCCGCTGAGGCACGGACAGGGTGACCGCCCCCTGCCTCTTTTCCCGCAGGTAGTCGTTCAGCCCGATGTCCGTTTCCGGCAGGGCCGCCGCCAGCACTTCCCGGGCGGGCTTGCGCTCGTCGTAATACTGGATCATGAAATCGGCCAGCGTATCTCCCGGGTCGTCCTTTCCGGCGCCCTGCAGCGGGTAGGTTTCGCCGGCCACCATTTTCCCGTCCCGGATCAGCAGCACCGCCGCCATCCCGTCCAGGTCGTCCTGCCTGAGGGCGATGACGTCCCGGTCGATCCGCTCATCGGGATTGTTCGCCTGCTGGCGCTGCATCAGCCCGTCCACATCGGCGATCCTGTCCCGCAGCTGGGCGGCCTTTTCATATTCCAGGCGGGCGGCGGCCTCCATCATATCCTGCCGCAGCCGTTCCTTGACCGCCTGATAATCCCCGGAAAGGAAGCGGATCGCCCCTTCGATCTGCCGGGCGTACTGGTCCTTCGTGCACAGCCCGGCGCAGGGCGCCAGGCACCGGCCGATCTCGTAGTTCATGCAGGGGCGGCCCGAGGGCCCGGCCCCGATGACCCGCTTGCAGGTGCGGAGCCGGAACGTCTTTCGAAGCAGGTCCAGCACGTCCCGCACGGCGGTGGCGCCGATGTAGGGGCCGAAGTACCGGGCCCCGTCCTTTTCCACCCTCCGCGCCAGGGTGACGCGGGGGTAGGGGTCGTTTACGTCCACCCGGATGTACGGGTACCCCTTGTCGTCCTTCAGCAGGATATTGTAGAACGGGCGGTGCAGCTTGATCAGGTTGCACTCCAGCAGCAGCGCTTCCAGGTTGGTCCTCGCCAGGACGATGTCGAAATCGTCCACATGGGATACCATCGCGGTCACCTTGGGCGTATGCTCGACGTTCTGGAAATAGCTCCGCACCCGGTTCCTGAGGTTGACCGCCTTGCCCACATAGATGATTTTGCCCTGCTCCTTCATCAGGTAGCAGCCCGGGCTGTCCGGCAGGTTTTTGATTTTCAGCGCCAGCGTGTCGTTCATTCTTCCTCGTCGTCCGGGTCTTCCCCGTTCAGAACAGTCTCCGCCACCCGGATCAGCCGCTCTTCCAGCGTTTCATCCTCGATGGGGGTAAACTCCTCCATGTCCTCTTCCCCTTCCACGGGGTCGACGCGCATCACATACCGGTCCGGATCGGCCTGTTCCCCGGAAAGATCCGCGGAGAGGATCACGTATTCCTCGCCGTTATAGTAAAAATACCGTTCCACGCGCAGCGTCAGCGGGGTGCCGTCTTCCTGCTCCAGCGTGACAAGATCCAGTTCCTCATCCATAATTGATAACCTCCCGATTGTTTGATGTACGGCGACATTATAGGCCAAACGCCATGATATTGCAAGGGACCCGGCGCTCTTTAATGCGCGGTTTTTTCATAGCTTTCCATGGAAAAGCCGCTGAACACCGCTTGCCCGCGGACCGCGTACAGCCCGATCATTACCCCGGTAAAGCCGCCGGCCGTTTCGGTGGAAATGTATTTGGCGGGCATTTCCCCGAGGCGGCGCTCCCCGTCTTCCGTCAGACAGGCAAAGGCGTATCCGTCCCGCGTCCCGTTTACCCTGAGACGGACCGGGCCTTCTGCCGGAACCGACGCGCATACGTGACGCACCGGGCCGATTGTGATGGTCAGGCAGACTTCCCGCCGTCCGCCCGCCTTGCGCGCGCACAGGTCGTAGTGCGCCGTCTCATCCATATAGACCGTCATCCCGGCCTCTTCCGCGGCGCTGTCCAGGGTGACCTCCGCCCGCATGTCAAACGCCTTCTGCCGGATGGCGAGGAAGGCGGGCGAGCCGATTTGGTTCAGCCCTTCCTCCGTGCCGTTCAGGATCATCCGGCCGTCCTTGAGGGCCGCCCGTTCCCCGGGCGCCGCGCGCAGGGCCAGCCAGTCCCGGCCGTACGCGGTGTTGTCAAAGGTGTATACGGGCAGGGGTTCCTGCTGCCCGGGAAGCGCCGGGAGGTCGTACGCCCCGTCCATCGTGCCGTCATGCCCGACGGTCAGCCAGCCGCCGCCGGTGACCGTGACCGGGGCCAGGAAGGTTTCCCGCCCCAGGGTGTGGTGCTGCTCCCACACGTTGTTCTGCCGGAACCCCAGGCAGAACAGGTACCAGTTCCCCTGTCCGTCCTGCACCAGGTCCCCGTGCCCCGTCCCCTGGATCTCAAAGGGCGCCTTGTTCCGGTTGGTCAGGATCGGGTTGTTGGGGGCGCCGGTGAAGGGGCCCCACGGGTGCTCCGCCCGGGCGCAGGTGATCATGTGGCCGTACTCCGTGCCGCCCTCCGCCGCCATCAGGTAATACCACCGGCCGATATGGTACATATGGGGGCTCTCCAGGAACCGGCCGCCGGTCCCCTGCCAGAGGCAGACGGAGGGACCCAGTTTTTTGCCGGTCTCAATATCGATCTCGCACTGGACCACCCCGTGGATGCCCCGGTCATCCGTACCGTTGGAGAGGAAATACGCCTTCCCGTCCTCAAAGAACAGGGACGGGTCGATGCCGTCCTGGTCCACGGTCACCGGTTCCGACCAGCGCGATTCCGGGTCCTTCGTCCGGACGTAGAAGTTTTTCCCGGTGGTGGTGTTGGTAGTCACCATGTAAAAATACGTGCCGTCATGGCGGATCGTCGGGGCGTACACCCCGCCGGACGCCCGGGCGCCCCGGAGGTCCAGCTGGCTTTCCTCCGTCAGCACGCTGCCCACGGGCCGCCAGTTGACAAGGTCCTCGCTCCTGGACAGGGCGACCCCCGGGAAATACTGGAACGTGGAATGCACCATGTAATATACGCCGCCCGCCCGGCAGACGCTGGGATCCGGGTAAAACCCCGGGATCACCGGATTCTGAAACCGCATAAGAACCTCCCGTTCGTCCGATCATGAAAAGAGGGCTGCCGCAAACCGTTCCGTCTGCGGCAGCCCGGAAGTATGATTACATCACCACTGTGATCTGCACGCCGTCCGTCAGCACTTCGTCCGTCAGCAGGCCGCCGGCCACTTCCCGGCCGTTGACCAGCAGCTTCCGGACGCCGCTTTCGTGATGGGCGGCATTGTCCACCGTGATATGGAGCTGCTTGCCGCGGAACACCTTGTCCATGGTGAAGCCGTCCCACTCGGCGGGGATGGCAGGCGAGATGCGCAGGCCTTCCGGCGTCGGGCGCAGGCCCAGGATGCCTTCCACGCAGCCCACCATCACGGTGGACGCGGTGCCCGTCAGCCAGTGCACATGGGCGCGGCCGGGCTGCGGCGTCTCGTGGCCCTCAATGAACTGGGAATGAACGTAGGGCTCCACCTCGCGGATTTCCGCCCGGTCATTGTAGGCGGCGGGGCAGCTTTCCTTGAAGTACTGGAACGCCCGTCCGCCGTGGCCCAGCAGGCTCTCCGCCAGGATCGCCCAGCCCTGGGACTGGCAGAAGATGCCGCCGTTTTCCTTGGTGGTGGGGTTGAAGAGCAGCATCGCCGCCCCGTCAAAGGCGTGCTCCTTGTAGCAGGGGGCCATCAGCTCCAGGCCGTTGGGGGTATTCAGCTGCTCGAAGGCAGTCTGCATGGACTTTTCCGCCTGATCCTTGGTGGCCGCGCCGGAGATGACGCACCAGCTCTGCGGATTCAGCCACATCGCGGCCTCAGGATCGTTTTTGGAGCCGATCACAGCGCCCTCCTGGGTATAGCCGCGCAGGAAGCGGTCGTCCTCCCAGAAGAACTTGTTGATCAGGCCCAGCTGATCCGCCGCCGTCTTCTTGAGCCAGGCGCGGTATTCGTCGTTTTCCGCTTTCTTTGGAAGCAGCTCCTCCAGCTGGCACAGGGCCAGATAGAACTGGAAGGCGACAAAGCTGCTTTCGCCCTGAGCGCCGAGCTTCAGGCAGTCATTCCAGTCCGCGTGTAGGCCGGCCGGCATCCCGTGGACGCCCAGGTGATGCATGGTAAAGTCCACCGCGCGCTTGAGGTGCTCCAGCACCGTGCCGCTGTCCTCGTCGGCAAAGGGAATCTCTTCGTCCAGGAAGGCGGTATCCCCGGTCTCGGCGATGTATTTATACACCGTCGGGAACAGCCAGAGCGCGTCGTCCGCACGGTAATGGGGATGGCCGGTGGCGCGGACATAGGATTCATCCTCCGGCTTGTCTTCATGGCCGGGATTATGGGAATACTTGACCAGCGGCAG
>CAMJXZ010000260.1 GCA_946409855.1 uncultured Clostridia bacterium
ACCGGTCCATCTGCGCCTCCGGGAGAGGGAACGTCCCCTGGATCTCGATGGGGTTCTGGGTCGCGATGACCAAAAAAGGCTCCGGCAGGGGGCGGGCCGTGCCGTTCTCGGTGACCTGCCGCTCCTCCATGCACTCCAGGAGCGCGCTCTGCGTCCTGGGGGTGGCGCGGTTGATTTCATCCGCCAGAAGGATGTTCGTGAAGACCGGGCCCGGATGGAAGACAAACTCGCCCCGGTCCTGCCGGTAGACCCGGGTGCCGGTGATGTCCGCCGGCAGAAGATCGGGCGTGAACTGGATCCTGGAAAACTGCCCGCTGACCGACCGGACAAAAGCCCGGGCCGTAACGGTCTTGCCGGTGCCCGGCACGTCCTCCAGAAGCACATGGCCCCGGGCGATGACGGCGGCCAGCAGCAGGCTGATCATCTCTTCCCTGCCCACAATCACTTTGGCGATATTATCACCGATGCGCCCCGCCAGGGCGGCAATCTCCTGAGCCCGCACAGGCAACCCTCCTGTTCCGCGCGGCAGACACGCCGCGCCGGTATCGATGGGGAGAAAAAGCGGCAGAATGAATCTTTCGTCCAGCGTATCATAAAGACCGGCGGACCGTCAAGTCAAATGAAGGTTTTTCTGCCTTCCGCGGCTGCTTTCTTCTTCCCCTCCTTGCGCGTCCGGCGGATGCCGTGGTATAATCATCCCAATCAAATCCGCGCAAAATCAAACTCAGGGAGGAAACCGCCGTGAACAAACAAAAGATTTGCCTGATGATCCCCTGCCTGCTGCTTGCCGTCCTCCTGGCTTTCGCCGTTTCCGCGGAGCAAGCCGCCCCCGCCGGCAAAGTCCCCGGCGACTTCCCGGCCGGTCCGGATTCCATCAAAAACCACATGTCCGTCCAGTTCCTGCTGGCATCCGGCTGGCAGGACGCGGAGATCCACCTGCTCTACGGCAGCGAAGGCGAAGTCACCCAGAACGGGGAGCTTATGTCCACGCCGCTGGAACAGTACCTGGAAGACCATCCCGCTCCCAGCCTGACCGCCGGTGATGAGCCCTTCTACCGTATCACGAGCGACAGCTACGCCGAGGTCTTCAGCAGCAGCGTAACCTTTTATTTTCTCGCGGAAGGAAAGCTCGAGCCCCTGACCCGGGAAAACAAGGAACCGGCCCCCTTCTCGGAACTGCCCCCGGCCACCTATCTCATGACCATCCGGCTGACGGGCTCCCATGAGAGAGACAACTACAGCGGGCTGTGCATGGTCTGGGTGACCAAACCGGAAGCCTGACAAGGACGCGCGGCCTCGCCGGGCCGTTCAAGGGCACGCCATCCGGCGGATACGCAGCCGGTTCAGGCAGCACCCGTCTTCTTCGGTCCCGGCGCAGTACGCCAGGAGCACCGCGTCCCTGAGCGGCAGGATCGCCGTGTAGCAGTACCCGGCCCGCGGGTCGTCCTCGATCACCCGGGGCGCGCTCCAGGATGCCCCGCCGTTCCCGCTCAGGGCGAACGCCAGGGGCGTCCGGCCGTCGGCGGCGTCGCCGTCCGGTGAAAGATTGTTCCGCGGGACCGGGTTCCACACGGCCATCAGCCGGCCGTCCGTGAGTCGCTTCATGGACAGGGGCGACAGCGGGGAGGTAAACCGGGAAGGAACGGCGTCCGTCCAGTGAACGCCGCCGTCCGCGGAGCGGAACTCGTACTGCCGCCCCAGGTCGGTCCGGGCCCAGCCGTACAAAACGCCCGGCGCGGTCTCCGTCACCCCCGGCTCCTGCAGGCCGGAACGGCACGCCGGACAGCGGAGTTCCAGGGCTGTTTCCGCTTCCCGCCAGGAAAGCCCGTCGTCGTCGGAATAAAAAAAGGTCGCGGACGCGGGCGCGAAAAGGACGCGCCCCTGCGCGTCCACCCGGTTTCTGTGCTCCGCGGCCGGGACGATGATCCTGCCCGACGAGAGCCGGACGGCCCGGTCATTGTTGATGACGAAATATCCGGGCCTGCCGGAGCAGCGCACCGCCGGCCCCCAGGTCCTGCCGCCGTCCGCCGATCGCTTCAGGACGACGGCCATGTCCGTCCAGCTCCGGCGGACCAGAAAAAACAGGCCCGTATCCCCGTTCCGCATTTCCAGCAGGGAGACGCTCATCACGTTCATCGCCCCGAAGGACGACGACAGAACGATCGTCTCCGGCGCGCTCCAGGTGACCCCGCCGTCCACAGACCGGATGAGCCGGATGTCCGCGGGGGTGTAATCCTTCGCGGCAGCGCCGGTAAAGGAAGAATAGGCAAACAAAATCTCCCCGCCGCTGGTCCGCAGGAACGCCCCTTCGCTGTTCCTCGGATTGCCCGGGCCGGGCGGAAAATCGATCACGCACATTCCGGCATCTCCTTTGCGCGGGGGCGGAAGCCCCTTTCCGGGCGCGCCGCGCCCGTTCCGTTCAAAAACATCATGCACGAGGTGAACCCCATCATGAGCACACTGGCCGTCATCCTCATCGTCCTTGCCGTGCTGAACCTGTTCTCCTTCGGCCTCATGGCCTACGACAAGCGCTGCGCCCAAACGGGCAAATGGCGCGTCTCCGAAAAGGCGCTGTTCCTGGCGGCGGCCAGCTTCGGCGCGCTGGGCGGGGTGCTGGGGATGTTCCTGTGCCGGCACAAGACAAAACACTGGTACTTCCGGGTCTTTTTCCCGCTGCTCCTGGCCGTGCAGGCAGCCGTCCTGGTCTTCGCGTACCTGAAGCTGTTCCGCTGAGCGGGCCCGGGCGGAAGCCGCTTCCCGTGCCGGCGCGCCCGGATATCACCCGAGCGCCCGCAGCGCCTTCCGCATGCCCAGCAGCATATCGCATCCGGAGGTGGCGCCCGCCGCTTTCAGCGCTTCCACCGGCTCTTTCAGCGGGCTGTCCCCGAAGAGGGCCCCGATCACCCGGAGCACCGCTTCGCCAAAGTACCCTTCCGACGCCAGCGTCAGGTAGCGCGCGCTGACAAGGGTGGTGACGGACAGGTCCGAAAACCGGAACGGCGCTTCTTCCCCCGCCGCCCGGAACACCGCCATCGCCCCCACGCAGGCGTCGTCAAAGCCCGGCGTCAGCCCCGGGCCCAGGCCCAGGTACATGACCGCGTTCTCCGTGCACAGCGCCCAAAGCGCGCTGCGCCGCCGCTGCGGCGGGATCAGGGAAAACCCCGTGCGCATCTCCTCCGTCAGGGCAAAGAACGCGTCCGCCTGCCGCGGCCTGCCCTGGCGCCGCAGCAAAAACGGCTCCGCCCCCAGCCGGCGCAGCGGGTACGTCCTGTCCCCCAGGGTGAGCCTCTCCCCGGAAAGGGCCGCCGGCATCCCCGGCGCCAGCCGCCGGATCTCCGCCCGGGGCAGCCGCACGCTGTCCGGCAGCCCGCCCAGGGCAGGGTCCGCCAGGGTGACCAGCCGGTCCCCGCCGGGCAGGGAGAAGAGCACATTGGCCGCCCTTCCGAACACGGAATGAACGGCGCCGCGCGCCTGCGCCCCGATTGCCGGGGTCAGGTACGCCGGCGCCGTTTCCGTTACTTTTCCAGTATCGTCATACATCCCCGCGCCACCATCAGTTCCTCGTTGGTTTCAAACGCCCACAGGGAAACGCCGCTGTCCTCCGCGCTGATCCGCCCGTTCCCGGCGGCGTTGAGCCCGTCGTCCACCCTGGCCCCAAGGAAGGCAAGCCTTTCCGCGGCCCGCTTGCGGAAGTCCGCGTCGTTCGCGCCGATGCCCCCGGTAAAGCAGATCGCGTCCGCCCCGCCCAGATAGGCGGTGTACATGCCGATATACCCCACCACGCTGTCCAGAAAGGCGTCCGCCGCCAGGGCGGCCCTTTCGTTTCCGTCCTTCGCCGCCTGTTCCACCGCGCGCATATCGTTGCTGACGCCCGACAGGCCCAGCAGCCCGCTCTCTTTGGACAGGGCCCGGAACGCCTGATCGTAGCCCCCCAGCCGCTCGGCCAGCAGGGGCAGGCAGAAGACGTCCAGATCCCCCACACGGTTGTTGTGGAACACGCCGCTCTGCGGGGTGGCGCCCATGGAGGACGCGACGCTTTTCCCCTCCAGGATGGCGCAGATGCTGCAGCTCCCCCCCAGGTGCACGCTGATGACCCTTTTGGCCCACGGCGCCTCCCGGGCCATTTTCCAGGCGATGTAGCTGTGGCTGCTGCCGTGGAAGCCGTACCGGCGGACGCCGTACCGTTCCGCCCATTCATACGGCACCCCGTACACCGCCCGGAAAAGGGGGATCGTCGCGTGGAAAGCGGTCTCAAAGCAGGCGATCTGCAGAAGTCCGGGGTACTTTTCCCGCATGCTGCGCATCATGGAAAGATACACCGGGTTGTGCGCCGGCGCCAGCCCGTTCATCCGCTCCATTTCCCGGATCAGGCTGTCGTCGACGACCTGGGCGCCGGAGATCCTGCCGCCGTGCACCGCCTTATAGCCCAGCGCGTCCAGGCTTTCCAGCGCCACCGGCAGCCCGTTATCCTCAAGCAGATCCATGCACCGGGCCAACGCCCCGGGATGATCCTGACAGGCGCAGGCCTCCCGGACCTTCTTCCCCCGGACAGACACTGCGCAGCTGCCGGCGGACCCGATGTTTTCCACCCCGCCGGACGCGATGCACGTTTCCTCCGCGTCCATATAAAAAAGCTTGAACTTGAAGCTCGTGGAGCCCAGGTTCATCACCATGATCTTCCGCATACCCGTCCTCCGCAAACAGAAAGGAGCTGCCACACAGCCCCCAGCGAAAGGGGGATTTCATCCCCCTTTCGGGAACCCCCTAAGCGCCTTTGCCTGTCGCCCCTGCGAGATTCCAGGGCCTGCCGGCCCGTTCTCGCTGAAAACAGGCCACTGGCCTGTTTTC
>CAMJXZ010000261.1 GCA_946409855.1 uncultured Clostridia bacterium
CATCTTGCTCAGCGTTGTTTTTCCGGATCCGGATTCGCCCACGATGGAAATCAGCTCGCCCTTGTGGAAGTCAAAGTCCACGTGATCCACCGCCACGGTGGTTACCTTGCCGGTGTGGAAAACGCGGGTCACGCCCCGTCCGCTCAGGCACAAAGGTTCCTTGGAAAAGTCCTTGTCGCGGGTGCCGAAGGAAACGCTTTCCCGGGTATCTTCAATGACGGCTGCGCTTTTCTCATCAGTCTTCATTCGCGTACACCTCCTTCAGCTGTTCGGTGGACATGCTGCAGCGGTAGGTCCGTCCGCCTCCGATATCCATCAGCGGCGGCTGCTGCACCTTGCACAGCGGGGTCGCGTACCGGCACCGGTCGGCAAAACGGCAGCCGGCCGGCGGATGCTTCAGGTTCGGCGGCGTGCCGGGGATGGCCGTCAGCTTTACGTCCCGGGTGCCTTCTTCCGGCACGAGGATGGAGCGCATCAGGCCGCGGCTGTACGGATGGATCGGGTCGAACACCATCTCATGCGCGGTGCCGCGTTCCACGATCTGGCCGGCGTACATGACCATGATGTCGTCCGTCACGTTGTACAGCAG
The DNA here is from genome assembly GCA_946409855.1 of uncultured Clostridia bacterium. Classification (GTDB taxonomy): domain Bacteria; phylum Bacillota; class Clostridia; order Christensenellales; family Aristaeellaceae; genus UBA4246. The sequence continues at coordinate 590 of CAMJXZ010000261.1, forward strand.
GGGCAGCTCATGGGTGATGAAGATCATGCTCTTGACCATTCCGGTCGCCAGCATGTCCTTCAGCATCTTGATGACCATCTTCTGGCTCGTCACGTCCAGGGCGGAGGAAGGTTCATCCGCGATCAGGACCTTCGGGCTCAGGATGGTGGAAACCGCGATGACGACGCGCTGCCGCATGCCGCCGGAGAGCTCCACGCTGTGTTTGTCCAGCGCGTCCACCGGCAGCCCCAGCAAGGCAAACCGCTGTTCCGCCATCTCGCGGATCTGCTTCTTGTCCAGCGGCAGCTCATGCGCACGGATGACGTCCTCAATGAACTTCCCGACCTTCCGGGTGGGGTTCATGGCGTTCATGGCCGCCTGCGGAATGTAGGCAACTTCCGTGCCCAGCACGGTTTTGCGCACCACGTCCGGATCCATGCCGGAAATGTTTTTCCCGTCAATGATGATCTCGCCGCTCTGGTAATGCAGCGGGGCGAAATAGTAACCCATCAGGCTCAGCGCCAGGGTGGATTTGCCGCAGCCGGATTCACCGGCGATGCCCAGGCTCTTGCCCTCTTCAATATCCAGGGACACATGGTCCACGGAGTATACATCCTCGCCCTGGCGTGTGATGTATTTGGTGGTCAGCTCATGGACCTCAAGCATTTTCTTAGCCATTCTGCCATACCTCCTTAATCACGCAGGGTCGGGTTGAACACCTGGTCGAGACCGGTATTCATCAGGTTCAGGGAGAAGGAGATCAGCGCGATCACCAGGATGACCGGGAAGTAGGCCCACCAGGCATTGCTGGAGGTATACGCGCCGAACAGTTTCGCCCAGTTCATCATCAGGCCCAGGGTCGGGGTCGTGGTGGTCTTCGGTCCGAGGCCCAGCAGGGACAGCTGCGCTTCCGCCAGGATGCCGCTGGAAACCTGCAGGATGAAAGCCATCACCACATAGCTGGCGATGTAGGGCAGGATATCCGTCAGGATGATCCGGAAGAGGCTGTGGCCGCTCAGCTTGGAAAGGTTCACGTGGTCCCGGTTCCGCAGGGAAATGACCTGGGAGCGCACGGAACGTGCCGTCCAGACCCAGCTGGTGATACCGATGACCACCGCACACGTGGTAATTCCGCGTGCCTCCGGTCCCAGGGAGTAGTAGATAAGGATCAGGAGGACGAAGCCCGGGATGACCGTGAAAATATTCGCGATGAACATCAGGATATCGTCCAGGATGCCGCCCACATATCCGGCCAGCAGGCCGACCAGCAGGCCCAGCAGCGTCGCGATGGTACCGGCCATCAGGCCGATGATCAGGGATACGCCGGTCGCGTGGACCAGTTCCGTCAGCGTGTCACGGCCGAAGTTGTCCGTGCCCAGGGGCAGCGTCGCAACGTTGGCGACCTCATCCACCTTGACATAGGAGATGTCGTCGATTTTCTCGGTCACCGCGCTGTCGCCGTCGCCTTTGGTCACCGTCATGGCCGCGCTGCTTTTGTCGCTGCTGACACGGGTGTTCAGGCGGCGCAGCGCGTTGCGCTTCGCCTGGGTGGAGAAGCCCTCATATTTGCTTTTCTTCGCGTCCGCCTCGTCATAACCGTTTTTCCAGGCGGCCAGCAGGTCGTCCAGTTTCTCGTTGCTCGTATCGAGCATGGAGACGTCGTCTCCCTTTGCCTTCAGGTATGCGATCATCGTTTCCCTGTCTTCGATGGAAAGCGCGCTTTCCAGCCGGTTGATCTGTGCTTCGGGAAGCGTCACCCGGTAGGTTCCGGCGTTGTTCGCGTCGTACACGGAAACATAGGTACCCGGCTCAAGGAATCCCTTTCCCAGGGAAACCAGGGGGTCCCGTGAGATCACATAGGGGTAGATCAGCGTCGTCAGCAGGATGATCATGAAAATGATGAATCCCACCAGGAACCGGGGAGAATGGAAGACATTTCTAAGTGTATTTTTCATCGTCCGTCCACCTCCTTAATCAAACTGTGCAGCCTTGACCCGCGGGTCAATGAATGCATAGATAATATCCAACAGGAAGGACGCCAGCAGGACCATGATCGTGATGATCAGGGTACAGGCGGAAATGACAGGATAGTCCGACGAGTTGATCGCCGCGTACATGGACATGCCCAGGCCGGGATAGCTGAAGATCGTTTCCGCAACCAGCGCGCCGCCGACCATGGAGCCGATGGACATCGCCAGGCCGGTCACCTGCGGCAGCATGGCGTTCCGGAACACGTAGCGGACGATCTTCTTGTCCTTGACGCCCAGGAAGCGGGCATACTTCACGTAGTCCGCGTTCAGTTCGTAAATGGACATGGACCGCATGCCGACCGCCTGGCCGCCGATGGAAATCAGCACGATGGACCAGAACGGCAGCTGGTAATGGGCGATCACGGAGGAGATGAATTTCCAGTTGAAGCCGGGGATCATACCCGGGTCATACGCTCCGTTGACCGGAGCCACCCCGAGGGTTACCGCAAAAATAACCAGCAGGATCACCGCGGCGCCGAAAGCCGGAATCGCGCTGAAAAACAGGCTGACCGGCATCAGTGCCTTATCCCAGAAGCTGCGTTTGTAGGCCGCCAGGGCGCCCAGCAGGTTGCCCAGCAGCCAGCCGACCAGGATGGCAGGCAGCTGCAGTGCCACCGTCCACCAGATACCGGCTCCGATAATATCGGATACCAGGCGGGGGTACTGGTTGTAGCTGACGCCGAACGTACCGCTGACGGCATTTTTGATAAAATCCCAGAATTGTCCGAAAATGTTTTTATCCAGTCCGAACTGGTGCTTGTAGAATGCGATCTGTTCCTGAATCTGCTCCGGGGTCGCCCCGGGGCTGACATTCTTTCCGACGATGGCGTTCACAGGATCACCGGGCATCAGCCGCGGAAGAATGAAATTCAGGATGACGGCAGCAACCAGTGTGATGACAAACCAGAAAATCTTCTTTTTGAAGTATTTCCGCATGCCTTTGGTCATGATGCTCTGTCTCCCTTCGACTGAAAAGCGGCCATGACCCGCCTTCGGGCAGATCATGGCCGCTGTTTACAAGGTGATTATTCGCCTACAAGCTCCAGATTGTACAGAGCAGCGATACCATAACCATCCGTCAGGTTGGACGGCGGGATGTTGTTTCCGTCATCCTTTTCCGGATAGCCGGTCCACACGCTTTCGTTCACGGCGTGGAACTGCTCGGGACGATACATCAGGGAGAAGCTGGGCACTTCATCCAGGTAGATCTGGGTGATCTCGGTGTACAGCGCCTTCAGTTCGGCTTCATCGGTGGTCAGCGGGATCGCGGCGATGATTTCATCAGCGCGGTCATTCTTGTAGTGACCCCAGTTGCCGGACCAGTTGTTGTCCATGCCGAGGAACTCAGAGCTCATGAAGCCGCGTACGCGGGCCCAGGGAGAGGACGGGGTAGCGCCCGCCGGGCTCCACATGAAGATCGCGTAATCGGTCTGGGAAGCCTTGGTGAAGATGGTCTGGTACACATCCCAGGTGGGATAGCTGGGGCTGATGTCGATGCCGATGTCCTTACCGGCGGCGGCAACGATTTCCATGGAAGCCTGCCAGTCGGTCCAGCCGTCGGGGCAGCAGGCGTTCAGGCTGATCTTCTCGCCGTTGTACTCACGCCAGCCGTCTCCGTCAGCATCCACGATGCCGGCTGCTTCCAGCAGCGCCTTGGCGCCTTCGATGTCCTTGCCGACCCACTGCAGATCCTTCACAGCGTCGTGATCATACAGGGCCTGCTCACCGTCGGTGGGGTTCATGACAGACCGCGGCACATCCGCGAAGGACGGGCTCTGGTTGGTCATGGCGTTTTCGATGATGGCGTCGTAGTCAACAGCCATCGCGATGGCCTTGCGGACTTCCTTCACCTGCAGCACCGGGATCTCCATGTTGTACCACGCGGTGGGCATGGTGGCGCAGATGCCGTAGGGAGCTTCATCCATGTAGGTAGCGATCGGCAGGCCTTCGTCTTCCCACAGTTTCTGCACGTTGGCAATGAACTGCTGGTTGCAGTCGATCTGGCCGTCTTTGAAGGCTACCAGGGCAGCGTCGTTATCGGAGTAAATGCTGTGGGCAATGTACTTCGGAACGGGCAGCTTGCCCCACATGGAAGCATCCTGTCCCCAGTAAGCGTCGTTGCGGACGAACGCCACGATCTGGTCGTTGGCGAAGTAGGGGCCATAGGGGCCGGAGTACGGTACGTCCGGAGTCGGATCCGCCAGCATGGCCGCGGCGTCATTGCCGTGGTCAGCA
>CAMJXZ010000262.1 GCA_946409855.1 uncultured Clostridia bacterium
GGATAATAGCGGAAATTTTCTCCCGCGGCCTTGATCAATTGGCCCCAGGAGGGAGTGGGCGGGGTAACGCCCAGGCCGATGTAGCTTAAAAACGCTTCATAAAATATCACGCTGGGAATGCTCATGGTGATGCCCACCACCCGGATGCCCAGGGTGTTGGGGATCAGGCGCTTGACGATGATCCACCAGGCGGGGGCTCCCAGGGTCTCGGAGGCGGTTACAAAATCCCTGGCCTTGATCTGCAGGACCAGGCCGCGGGTGGCGCGGGCGGAGCCCATCCACCCCGTCAGGCTCATGGCCACGATCAGGGTCATGATGCTGCCGGAGCCGAACACCAGCATGAGCAAGATCATGTAGATCAGGCTGGGAATGCCCATCAGCACGTCGATCAGCCGCATGATCAGCGTATCCAGCCAGCCGCCGAAATAGCCCGAGATCCCGCCGATGATCATGCCGATCACCTCGGGGATCAGGGTGGCCAGCACCGCGATCAGAAGGGAAATGCGGCCCCCTTCCCATACCCGGGTCCAGATATCCCGGCCCATATTGTCCGTGCCGAACCAGTGTACCACGTTGGGGGATTGGTTCAGGGCGGAGTAATCGTTGGTGCGGTAGTCGAATTCGTTCAGCATGGGGCCGATAAGCACCATCAGGATCAGCAGGAAAATGGCGGCCAGGCTGATCATGGCGATACGGTTTTTTTTGAAGGTGCGCCACACGTCCTTCCAATAGGTGGTTTGTTTACGCACGATGGCGGCGTCCATTTTGGAGGGAGGGGGAAGCTTTTCATAGTCATCGGGCCAGAAAACCGTTTTTTCTTTCATATCCCCGCTTTCCACGCTCATTTTCCTCCCTTCTTTCCGCTTTCCCTTATCCGTGGATCCAGGAAGCCGTAGGCCACGTCCACCAATAAATTCATGGTGACAAGGAACGCGCCGTAAAAAATGGTGAGCCCCATGATCAGGGGATAATCCAGGTTGGTGATGGAATCCACAAAGTATCGGCCCAGGCCGGGGATCAAAAACATGCTTTCCACCACAAAGGACCCCATCATGATGCCCGCGATCCCGGGGCCCAGCCCGGTGACGATGGGCACCAGGGAATTTTTTACTTCATGGCGCAGGACCACCTGCGCGCCGTTCAATCCCTTGGCCCGGGCGGTGGTGATGTAGTCCTGGGTCATGACGCCCAGCATGCTGGCGCGCATGGCGCGGGTCTCGCCGGCTACCGTGCCCAGTCCCAGCACGATAGCGGGCATGATCATTTTATCCGCCGTGCCCCAGCCCACCACCGGCAGCCATTTAAGCCGTACTCCGAAAAAATACCGCATCAGCGGCCCCAGCACCATGCTGGGCAGGGCGATGCCCAGCACCGCCACCAGAAGCAAAAGATAATCCGGCCAGCGGTTTCGGAACTGGGCGCACAGTATGCCGAACAAAAGCCCGATCAGCACACTGAAGAACAGGCTGGTCAGCCCCAGCCTGGCGGACACAGGAAAGCCTTCCCTGATAATATCCACCACGCTGCGGCCCGCTTTTTTCATGCTCCAGCCAAGGTCGCCCCGGAGCAGATTGCCCATATACCGGAAAAACTGCACCGCTACCGGCTGGTCCAGGCCGTAATACTCCCTCTGCTTCTCCTGCACCGCCGCCTTGGTTTTCAAGCTGGCGAAGGGATCGCCGGGAATGAGCTTCATGAGAAAAAAAGTCGCCGTTGCCAATACAAATATGGTGGCGATCGCGATCAGTACCTTGTTCAGCACATATCTGCCCATGGATCATCCTCGCTTCATAACAAAAGGCGGGAGCCCGTCCGCCCGTGCCGGGCACGGCATAGGACCGGCTCCCGCTAAAACAGAGTTTTTACTTGGTCATGCCGGAAACATTCAGCCGGCCGCCGTTCATCAGGTAATAGCCCGAGGCGCCTTCCACGGTCACCACATAGTGCGCGTCCCAGCCCAGGATGATGCACATCGCGTTTTCGCAGAAGTATTCTTCCAGTTTGGCGTAATTGGCCAGGCGTTCATCCAGCGTAGCGGATGAAACGGCCGCCTCAAACAGGGCGTCGAATTCCGCGTCGGCATAGCCGCGCAGGGGGGTGCCGCTGTTGGAACGGAAACCGTCCAGGTAGGATTCGCAGGCGTCGGGCACGGACACTTCGTTGCCGCCCCACCACAGGTCGTAATTGCCGCTCATGGCGTTGGAGATCATCACCTGAATGGTGCAGGGAGCGATCTCGGTTTCCAGGCCCAGGTTCACGCGCAGCTGGTCCTGGATGGCGGCCAGCGCGTCGATAGCGCCCTGGGATTCGTAGCACATCAGCTGGATGACGGGGATATCTTCCTTGGCGGCGCCCAATTCTTCCAGGGCGGCGTTCAGGTACTGGTTGGCCAGATCCACATTGGCGGTGGTGTCCCAGGCCCTGTAATCGGGGTTGGCATTGTAAGCGGGCTCGCCGGGAGAAGAAAGACGCCAGGTGGGGGTGTAGCCGGTCATGACGGAAGCGGCCAGGGCTTCACGGTCCAGGGCGGTGTTGATGGCCTTGCGGAAATTGGCGTTGGACAGGAACCGGCCCGTTTCCTCATTCCGGCCGCCCGCCCGCAGGTTCAGGCCCTGATAGGTGGAGGAGAAGCTTTCCTCGCTCTTGACAAAGCCCGCGTCCACCAGGGTCTGCAGCTGCAGGGGATTCTGCATGGTGGCGATATCCAGTTCGCCCGCAAGCATCATATCCACGGTCACATCGGCGCTGGCGTTCAGGGTGATCTCGATGGCGTCCACCTTGGCGGTCTCAGGATCCCGGTAGGCGGGATTCCGGACCAGGGTCACGGAAGCGTCGTCCAGCCATTCTTCCACCATGTAAGGGCCGTTGGCCAGGGGCAGGAAGGAAGAGGAACCGTAGATCTCGCCGCCTTCTTCCACATAGGCCTGCTCCAGGGGAGCGAACAGGCTGGCTGTGACAAAGGTGCTTTCATAGGTGGGGTTGATGAAGGTATATTCGATGGTGTATTCATCGATCTTCTTGACGCCCACATCTTCAAAAGCGGCTTCGCCGTTGTAATATTCCTCGGAATTCACCAGGGAGAAGCTGGCGTTGTCCTTGGGGTCGTCGGGGTTCAGTAGGCGCTTGGCCGCGTAGAAAAGATCCTCGGCGGTGATGGGCGTTTCGCCGTCCTGGTACGTGAGGCCTTCCTTGATTTTGAAGGTCCACACCCTGGCGTCCTCGCTCTTTTCGAAGCTTTCCGCCACGCCGGGTGCGTAAGCGCCGGAAGCGTCCTGGGTCAGCAGGGTCTCGGCGATATGCGCCGTGATGAAATTGGCGGTATCCAGGTTGCTCATGGCATAATCCAGGGTGTTGGGGTCATAGCCAAAGGCAATGCGGACCACATTGCCTTCCGCCATGGCGGGCACCAGGGAAACGCACAGCGCGCAGCATAAAACAAGGGCGATCAGCTTTTTCACGGTTTTTCCTCCTTTAAACAGATGGATGATGGGATCATTCCATACCGGAATATATCAAAAATATTAACATAAGAACATAATAAATACAATGCGCAACTTGTTTTCGTTTCGTTTTTTTATACAGATTTCCGCCGGAAACATGCCTGTACAGCCCGCATATGACGTTGTGGACGGTTCCGTAGTGTCGTAATGAACCGTCCGTTATGGCTCATCACTCATGGCCTGATCTCTGTCTCGTTCCGCCATCCGCTCATGGCGCTGACCGCTTTCCGGTACCAGCCGTTCCGATAGAAAACACATTTTGTAAGGTCACTGCCGAACACGTCCGGGACTTCCGGCGAATACAGTGTACCCAGCGCCATGCAGCCGCCGTTGCAGTACCTGAAGTGTTCGCAGGCGGCGCATACGGGATTGTTCATGACCCTTTGATAAAGATTCGCGCAGACCGTGTCAAGGTATTCTCCGCCGGAAAGCAATTCCTTCAGGCTGTGAGCGTAACCGCGTTGACGCCGCATTCCCGCGCCTGATCCAGAAGAGCGAGCAGATCATGAAATTTCCACTCCGTCATCAGCGGTGAACGGTCCGCCGCGTTGAAGCAATGCAGGCAGTTGTAATTGCATCTGCCCGTGATCATCAGGTTCATCCGGGGAAAATAACGGTGATCATAACGCTTGTGCGTCGACCATTCCGTCGGCGCTTCCCCGGCCGCGCACTCCCGGATCAGCCCGCGTTTTTGCAGGCTTTCCGTCAGGGCGGAGGGTTCCATCCGATGCGCTCCGTCACATTGAAGAAGGATCTCGAATTCCTCACGGCTGAATCCTTTTGCGAGCGGTTCGCCTTTGACATAATAAGCCTGCGGAACATATTTCCAGCTCCGCAGGCCAACGCGCTTAGACAAAACAAAATACATATCCCTGTTCCCTGACGGTATCTTCAGCGGTATGTGAAATTGTCCTTCGTCATCATGCCGCAATTGGGACATACATGCATATCCGGCCCGTCGCCATACACCACGGCCACCGCCTTTGCGCCGCACTTATTGCAGTACCAGGCTTTGGCGGGCTTGCTGTCGCCGCAGCCGCCGTTCACGAAATCGAGCGCTTCGCACGGAAGCTCGATTCTGCTTTGGGAGGCGATCGTCCTGATTTCTTCGAGTGTTTTGCAGGCCCTCACTTTTTCCTGAATTTCAGGCGCCAGGGATTTGATGATCTCTTCTATTTCAGGGGCGAACTTAACTGTGTTATCACTACATAAAAAAGAGGTGCCTCGCTTACAGAAGCACCCCTTCGGTGTCTATTCATGTTTTTCTTGTCCGCCTACCCCGTGAATAGTAACCCGCATACAGGAAAACGTATTTACTGTTTCGATGAA
>CAMJXZ010000263.1 GCA_946409855.1 uncultured Clostridia bacterium
CGATAAATCCTCCGGGACTTGCGGAGCGGAAAAGCGCCGTCATGACAGGAAGCACATCTTCCGGATCTTTCGGGTTGTTTGCCCTCAGCAGTTCTTCCAGTGATCTCATCGTCTTTTGCCTTTCCGTCGTCGTCGGTTTATTCACCTGGATCATTGCCTTCCGAAAGGGCACGCGGCCAGACACAGCCCGCACGCGTTCTTTCGGCCCAGTTTTTTGATAAAGGCGCTCCTCATCCGATTGCATTTCTGATAATCAATGATCTCGGATCTGTCCATTTCTATCGTCCATTGCCGGTTTTTCAGCGCTTTGCAGGGACAGATGTCAACGCATTTTGTGCAGGTCTCCGGGCACCTGCCGACTGTGATCGGCCGGCCATAGGCAAAAACCTCATCGATCAGAATGGCTGACAGCCTGACCCTGGGGCCGTATCTTTCGGTGATGATAACATCGTTCTTTCCGAACCATCCGATCCCGGCGCGGGCCGCGGCCGTTTTAAAGGAAAACAGGGCCCGGAGCTCGGTTTCATTCTCCTGCGCGACCGGAGGGATCCAGTATTTCGTCCGATGCTTCTGCAGGACCTGTTCGATTTCGGATACGACGGTCTCAAGCCGGCCTCTTGCGGTTTGAATTCCCCGCTCGAATCTTTCTTCGGTATAGTCGTCAGGAGTAAGCTGTTCCCCGTAAGGAACAGCAAATACCAATGCCGAACGATATGATCTTTTATATGAGCAGTAGGATATGTCGGTGAATCCATAGATGATATCCGGATACTCGGAAAACACTTTCCGGATCTCTTTTTCCGGCATTGCGGTATCCCCCTGAAAGGCAGCAGTCAGAAACTCAACCGATGCCCAATTATAAACCAAAGTAAAAGCTCAGTCAATTTTAGCCTGAAATGTCCGGGGCGGACCCGTTTGAAAGCGGGGCATATGCGGGCCGGGCTGCGCCGGCAAATGATCACCCCTCCCGGGACTCTCTCCCGGGAGGGGCGGCGATACCGTGCTTATTCATTCGGCGCTCCGCATGAGGGCGGCCGTCAGATCATACATTGTGCATTATTCATTGTGCGTTGATTCACACTCTGGATACGAACTTGCTGCTGATATAGCCGATGGTCCCGTTGACGGGGTCCTGCACCTTGAACCAGCCGTTCAGTTCGGCCAGCACGGTCAGCTGCTTGCCCGCGAAGCACTTTTCAAGCACCTTCGCGTTCATGGAGGGGGTCCTGCGCAGGTTCACCCAGCCGCCGGCGGTGCGGACGGGACGGGATACGATGGTGTAGGGCGAAGCGACCTGCCTTTCGGTGCGGGCGGCGTTGGTGCTGGACTTGGCGGCAGAGGAACCCTGGAACTTGCCGGGGTTGTTGCGGACCAGGAAGCGGGTGGACACGTAGGCGGCGTAATCGCCCCTGCCGTGGCCGTTGTCATACCTGTAGGTGATCAAAGCCCATTCGGAGTCGGAGAAGGCGTCCACATAAACGCGGGTGCCGTATTTAAGGGATCCGACGACCCTGCCGTTGGGGTTGTCGCGGACGTTCAGGCCTTTGCCGTTTCCGGTCTTCACATAGTAGTAACCGGCGTGGGCGTTGGGGCCCTCCTCACCGGCCAGGGCGGCGGGAACAAACACTGCAAGCATCAGCGAAAAAACGACGAGCATGATAGAAACAAAACGTTTGGTCATTGTGGGTTCCTCCATTTCATCTTTCGGTACTGCGCATGGCGCAGGGTTCTTTTGAATGTCGGGGCGTTTTTGCCGCCCTCATTTGTATATACGGCCGCAAAACAAAAGCGGCAGTGACCGGTCAAATTGTTTTTTGCCGTCTGCCGCCGCTGCCGCCGCTCGGACATCATGAGCGGACGCCTTTTCCGCCCCCGGCTTTCTCATCAGTAAAAAAGTTCCCCGGCCGGTGCTTCATTGATGAAGCCCGGTCGGGGGAAAAACGCGGCGGAGAAACGGCCTCCGTTATCGTATTCCTGCTAAGGGAAAAGAGAAACCTTACGCAAACCTCAATTCGTCCAGCGAATACCGGATCACCTCGTCAACGGAATCATCCTCATCCTGCGATGTCGTCAGTTTGAGCAGCCAGGGATGGGATTCTTCCCATGATCCTTGTGTTTCCTTCGTCTCCTCATTCATGGAACGGTCACCTCTTTGAATTTTTCAGAACCGATGTAAAGTGTAACTGAGAATAAAGCAAAACACAATGTCAATTATGGTTTTTTTCTGCTTTTTTGGCAAAATGCCAATGCCGAACGAGACGACCCTTTATACGGGCGGCGGGACGGATAAGTGAATCCGCAGAGGATATCCGGATGCCCGGAAAACAGCTTTCGGATCTCTTTTTCCGGCGTTATGGGTCCCCCTGATGAACATCAGTCGGCGCCGGGATAGAGTATTTCTTCGGTAAACCGGCCGTTTTCGTCCAGTTTCGGAATGCTGACCGGCAGCGTGCCTGTCATTTCCCCGCCGGACAGGATCAGGTACAGCGCGGCGGGAAGGTTGGGGCCATACTGGCTCACGCCGCCGTCCTTGTCCCGGGGATCCTCGCTCATGCCCCGCGCGCCGTAGGCAATGACGATGGCGTCCGCCGCGGTGTAATGCGCCGCGTCATAAGGCAGTTGGGCGCTGACGACGGTCACGTCATTCCCCGCCGCGTGGGCCATGATGATCACCGTATCGATCAGGGCGGTATCGGCGCCTTCTTTTGCCCCCGGATTCATGCCGTTGGCGCTGTAGGACGCGCTGACGACGATGATATGGCGGGTGTTCTGGACCGTTTTTTTAAGGTCTTCCACCGTCATTGAGGACAGATGATACACCGGGATATCCGTTTCGGCAGGCAGCCCGCCCTCGTCCTTCAGGCGCGAGACCGCGTACTGCGCGCTTTTGACCATGTTCGCGCCGGGCACCAGGATGGCGACGGTCTCCTCCGTGTTCAGAGGCAGCGTGTTTTCATTTTTCACCAGCGTGACCGCTTTCCCGGCGATCTCAAATTCTTCTTCATGATGGGCCGCGGAACCCACCGTGCCGGCGGCCTTCTTTACCCGCGCCTCAGCGCCGCCGCTTTCATAGGGCCTGAGCAGCCCGTGCTTTTCCTTGAACGTGAGCACCCGCAGCACCGACGCGTCCAGTGCCTCCATGGAAACGGTCCCTTCGTCGGCCATCGCGGCCACATCCCGGATATACTTTTCCATCGCGGCAAGGCCCTCCGGGGTGGCGGTGTCCACCGGCCGCAGGATCAGGTTGACGCCTGCCTCAATGGCCAGCTTCGCCGTATCCAGCAGGTCAAAATGCCTTGCGACGGCGTCCATATTCATGGCGTCGGTTACAATCAGGCCGGTAAAGCCCATATCATGGCGCAGGATATCCGTCAGGATGGTTTTGGACAGGGTGGCGGGCAGACCGATCTCCTCGCCGGTCTCGACGGAAATATATGTGCCCTTCTCCACCTGGGGATATACGATGTGCGCGGTCATGATCATGTCCGCGCCCGCGTCGATACCCGCCTGGAACGGCACCAGCTCAAATGCCTTCAGTTCCTCATAGGTCTTGTTGATGCACGGCAGACCGGTATGGCTGTCGGTACCGGTATCCCCGTGGCCCGGAAAATGCTTGAGGGTACAGAGCGCGCCGGCTTCATGCATTCCTTTCACAAACGCCGCGCCATGGGCAGCCACCTGTTCCGGCCGGTCGCCGTAGGAACGAATGCCGATGACCGGATTGGCGGGGTTATTGTTGATATCCACCACCGGACCGAAGCTGCCGGAATAACCGATGGCCCTCACTTCCTCGCCGATAAGCCGTCCCGCCGCCTCCGTGACCGACAGATCGTTCACCGCGCCCAAAGCCATATTGCCGGGCATCTGCGTGCCCTGGCCCAGGCGCGTCACATAGCCGCCCTCCTGATCGGTGCAGGTGATCAGCTGCGTCCGGCCGGGCTGCGAAGCGTTGGCGGTCTGTACCGCGTCGACCAGCCTGACGGCGGCGGCGTTTTCCTGGGCGTTCTGCAGATTGAATATGATCCCTCCGAAGCCGTATTTGTGCAGCATTTCTTCCATTTCGGGATAAACTTCCGTTACGCCGATCCGCTGGCCTTCTTCATTCTGCCGGTAATAAAAGGCGGGCATCAGCAGCTGGGCGACTTTCTGTTCCGTAGTCATGCCCGCCAGTATTTCTTCCGGCGACGGATCGCCATCGCACAGGGCAAAGCCGGGAAGGAGGAAAGTCAGGGCCATGAACAATGCGGTCATTTTCTTCATTGCGGTATGATCTCCTTTATGACTTGAGTTCTGTTTTTTCCGGGATACCGTAAATCAATTTTATAATAAAAAAGGAGATAATGCAATAATGAAAGCTTTTCCCGCCTTCACCGGCGCTCCGGTCCGCCGGCCCCCGATTTTTGATTTACAAATCAGACGTACTGCTGTAGAATACAAAATATAGTTTTTTGACCGGTGTGCTTTCCACGGTGACGCAGAAGGACATCGCCGGATGTGCCGGCAAGTCGGCGTTCAGTGTCGACAGCTGGCGTGAAGGCGCCAAATACGCGTGCGCCGAAGGGGCGGACGGGGTATACGTGAAGGGCTCCGATGAGCCGCTCCCCTTCACGTTCGAGCGCACGGCGAGGGATGAGGCCGCTTTCTCCCACTTTACCGCCCTGGAGGTCGACGGCGCCGTGCTGAAAAGCGGCAGCCGGTATAACGCCTCCTCCGGAAGCGTGAAGGCGGAGCTGCTCCCCGCTTACCTGGACACCCTGCCCCGGGGCGAGTATAAGCTGACGGCGGTATTCGACGACGAAAAAGCCGTCACGGTGAAATTTACCG